>NZ_SUMG01000067.1 GCF_009910325.1 Isachenkonia alkalipeptolytica | reverse complement strand
GAGTATCCTGCCATAGGAAGTAAACTTTGGAAAGACCATTTTTGGTCAAGGAGTTACTGTTTACTTACAACCGGAGGAGCCCCGTTGGAGGTTATAAAAAACTATATTGAAAGCCAGGGGGAAAAGTGATGAACCGAGCCTTCAAATTTCGAATTTATCCAAACGATCAACAAAGAAACTTGATTGCCAAAACCTTTGGCTGTGTTCGCTTTGTCTATAATCGTATGCTTTCGGATCGAATCCAACACTACAAATCCACGGGAAAAAGTCTTAATAACACCCCTGCCATGTATAAAAAAGAATTTGAGTGGCTGAAGGAAGTGGATAGCTTAGCTCTCTCCAATGCCCAGTTACACTTAAATACTGCCTATACCAACTTTTTTCGTGACAAATCCATCGGGTTCCCGAAATTCAAATCGAAAAAGAAGAATCATAACAGCTATACCACCAACCTGGTGAACGGAAATATCCGGTTGGAAAAGGGCTTGTTGGTCCTTCCAAAGCTCAAAGGCGTAAAAATCAAGCAGCATCGGGAGATCCCGGAGGATTATACCCTGAAATCCGTAACCATTAGTCAAACACCATCGGGGAAATACTACGC
>NZ_SUMG01000066.1 GCF_009910325.1 Isachenkonia alkalipeptolytica | reverse complement strand
TAACCCCTCTTGCTTCTGCATGTATACTGCCATCGTGATGAATGCTCAGGAACAAATCCGCCTCCATCCCGTTGTGTTGTGGAAGAAGAGGGGAAAGAAGGAAAGAAGAGAGGGAAGAGGAAAGGGAGAGGAAAAAGGGGGAAGGGGGGAGGAGGAGGGGAAGAAAAAGGGGGAGGGAGGAAGAGGAAAAAAAAGGAAGAGGAAAGAAGAAAAGGGGGGGGGAGAAGGGGAAAGGAAGGGAGAGGAAAGGAAGAAGGAAGAGAAAAAAAAGGAAGAAGGAAAGAAGGGAGAGAAAGGGAGGAGGAGGAAGAGGAGGAAAGAGGGGAAAAGAGGAGAGAAGGGAAAGAGAAAAGAAAAAGGAAAAGAAGAGGGAGGGGAAGAAAAAGGGGGGAAAGGGGAGAGAGAGGAGGAAAAGAAGGAGAGGAAGAAAAGAGAAAAGGAAAGGGAGAAGGGGGGAAAAAGAAAAAGAGGAAAAAAAAAGGGAGAGAAGGAGAGAAAAGAAAGAAAGGAAGGAAGAGGGAAGAGGAGGAAGAAAGAAGGAGGGAAAAGGAGAAGAAAAATAGGTGAAAAGAAAAGAGGAAGGGGAGAAAGGAAAGGGAAAAAAGAAGGAGAAAAGAAAAAAAGGAAGAGAAGGATGCAAGCGTCAGGAATACCA
>NZ_SUMG01000065.1 GCF_009910325.1 Isachenkonia alkalipeptolytica | reverse complement strand
GGGGGGGGGGGAAAGAAGAAGAAGGAAGAAGAGAGAGGGAAGGGGGAAGGGAGGGAAGAAGGGGGAGAGGAAGAGAGGAAGAAGGAGGGAGGAAAGAAGAAGAAAGGAAAAGAGGAGGGAGAAGAAAGAGAAAAAGGAAAAAAAAAAAAAGGGGAAAGAAGAGAGAAAGGAGAGGAAAGAAAAGAAAAAAGAAAAGGAAAAGAAAGAAAGAAGAGGAAAAAGGAGAGAAGAAAGAAAAAAAAAGGAAAAAAAAAAGGAAGGAAGGGAAGGAGGGGAGGAAGGGGGGGAAGGAGAAGAAGAAAAGGGAAAAAAGAGGGAGGGGGAAGAAGAAGAAAAAAGGGAAAAAAGAGGGGAGAAGAAAAGAAAAGAAAAAAAGAGAGGAAGAAAAAAGGGAGGGGAAAGAAGAGGAAAGGAGGGGGGAAGAGAGGGGAAGGAAAGGGAAAAGGGGAAGGGGAGGAAGAAAAAGGAGGAAAGGAG
This sequence comes from Isachenkonia alkalipeptolytica, assembly GCF_009910325.1. Lineage (NCBI taxonomy): Bacteria > Bacillati > Bacillota > Clostridia > Eubacteriales > Clostridiaceae > Isachenkonia > Isachenkonia alkalipeptolytica. The sequence goes on along the minus strand of NZ_SUMG01000065.1, from coordinate 205 downwards.
AAGGAAGAGGAAAAAAGGGAAGAAAAGGGGAGAGGAGGGAAAAAAAGAAGGGGAAAGGGAAAAGGAGAGGAAAAAAGAAGAAGAGGAAGGGAAGGAGAAGGGAAGAAGAAAAAGAGAGAAGGGGAAAAAAAAGAGAGGGAGAAAAGGGGGAAAGAGGAAGGGGAGAGAGAAAAAAGGAAGGACGGTGCCTGGCAGTGGCACCCTG
>NZ_SUMG01000064.1 GCF_009910325.1 Isachenkonia alkalipeptolytica | reverse complement strand
CTGGGAAATGAGCACCCCTTCTGGAGGCCGGGAGATACGCCACTGACCCGATTCCTGCGCCATTCCGAAGTCATGGTTGAGAGTTTGAGAACTAGTCGGATGATAGTGGCCTCTGGAATCGATCTGCCCCACCACGGGGGCCTGAAGCGCTGCGGTAGCGACGGTGCTGGCCGGCTTATGGTTCGTGGCGTCGTAGATGGTGCCTTTCGCATGGGGATCCCATCGATCCGCAATGTCGCTAGTGAGGTAAGTCCTCGCGACCCGGTAGTCGTCACGCGCGCTCGCCATCGCCTGCAGGAACCCGCCCACCACGAGGTCGATGGACGCGCCGTCTGCAGGAGGATGGGGAGCGACGTCGATGCTTTCCCGCGCGGCGGCGCGGGGACCATCAGCTCGCTTCACTGGGCCCTGGGATGGTACTTCGGAGCATCCGGTGAGCAAAACAGCAGCAGCTGACAGCACAGCACGCCGGGAAGGGCGTAGGGTCATCGTTCTTCCTCGTCGTCAGAGCGGTCGGCATCGGTCGGAGATGCGGGGAGCGGGGACTTGACGATGACTCCGCCGGGCTGTCTGGGAACCACCAATCGGAAGTAGGCCCCCTGGTTCGGGCGTCCCCAGGCTGTCAGCCAGCCATGATGAAGGTTCGCATCCTGACGCGAGATCGCCAGCCCTAGGCCACTGCC
>NZ_SUMG01000063.1 GCF_009910325.1 Isachenkonia alkalipeptolytica | reverse complement strand
GAACGCCTCCGCCGGGGGCAAATTGTGGGTATGGGAATTGCCATTTTGGGCAGTGCCTTTATCGGACTTTGCGGCGGAAGAGGAGGGGGAGGGAAGGGGGAAGGGGAGAGAAGGGAGGGAAGGGGAGGGGAAGGGGAGGAAGGGGAGGGGAGGAAAAAAGAAAAGGGAGAAGAAAAAGGAAAAGGAGGAGAGAAGGAGGGAAGGAAGGGAAGGGGGGAAAGAAGGAAGGGGGAGAGGGAGAGGAAGAAGGAGGGAAAGAAGGAGAAAGGGAGAAAGAGGGGGAAGGAGGGAAAGGAGAAGGGAAGGAGGGAGGAAGAGGGAGGGGGGAAAAGAAGAGGAGGGAAGGAAAGGAGGGAAGGAAAAGAGAGGGAGGAAAGGGGAGGGGGGGAAAAGAAAAGAAAAGGAGGGGAAAAGGAAGGGAGGAAGGGGGGGAAGAAGGAAAAAAGAGGAAGGGAGAAAGAGGGAGAGAAGAAAGAAGGGAGAAGAAAGGGGGGAGGGGAGAAGAGGAAGGGGGGGAGGAGAAAAAGGAGGGGAGAAAAGAAAGGGGAAAAGAAAAAGGGAAAGGGAAGGGAGGGAGGGAGGAGGGGAGAAAGGAAGGGGAGGAAGAAAGGGAAGAGAAGAAAGAGAAGAGGAGAGAGAGAGGAAGGAGGGAGGGGAGGGGGAAAAAAAGGAGAAGAGAGAAAGGAAAAAAGGGGAGAAGGGAAGGAAGAGAGGAGAGAAGGGGGAGGCGGGGCATTTTTCCGAACCTGGTGTGGCG
>NZ_SUMG01000062.1 GCF_009910325.1 Isachenkonia alkalipeptolytica | reverse complement strand
CTAGACTTTGCTATACCAACGCGCTTTCGGATAGCCCATATAGCCGTAATAGCTGTTCGCCAGCAGTTTGATCGCGCGCTGGCGATAATCCAGCATTTTTTTTTCGATCGGATCGATGGTGCTTTTCATTTTCTTTTTGATATCCTGGCGCATCGCAATCAGATCACCCAGAATGCTCGGGATAAAGCCCGGAAAATCTTTGCAGAAGCGATAGCCCACAATCGGCGCAACATCATAGTTTTTGCAGCCTTCTTTTTCCAGGGTATCCGGGCTAACGTTATGGATCACGATAATGCTCGGATACAGGCTACGGAAATCCAGGTAGATGATGTTTTCCCACAGGCCTTTTTCCGGTTCTTTCACATAGCCGCCCAGATAGGTGGTACGCAGACGACGTTTGTATTCTTCTTCGTCCGGTTTGTTCGGCGCCAGTTCATTACGCGCATACGCAACGCGCAGCAGATACCATTCCACCAGATTACCGGTGCTGCTACGGCTAACATCCCACACGCTCTGACCAATCAGTTTCGCCAGTTCCGCTTCCATCGGGAAAAATTCTTTACCCAGTTCATAGGTCGCACGCGCATCTTCCATGCTATACTGCGCCAGTTTTTTCATGCTTTCTTCGGTTTCCCAAATCGCCGCAATTTCTTCCGCGCCCAGTTTGCTTTTGGTTTTGCCCAGAACCGCTTCATACACCGCTTCCAGGGTATAGGTCGGCAGGTTAATGGTACGACGCACCACCGGAAACAGATCAAAGTGGATGCGGCCTTTGATTTCCACCGCAAAGCTATCGCCCTCTAG
>NZ_SUMG01000061.1 GCF_009910325.1 Isachenkonia alkalipeptolytica | reverse complement strand
AAATTAGAACGACCTCAGTTTTTGGGAGTGATCCCGAGAATTGTTGTAAAACTAAGCGTAGTCAATCTCGCAGGTAAATTATAATATTCACCTATTGTTGAAGAGAGTAATCTTTTTTAACAGTAGTAGAATGAAATAGCAAGGTCAAGTTAGTAAGAGCAAAGGGCGAATGCCTTGGCACTAGGAGCCGATGAAGGACGCGATAAGCTGCGATAAGCTACGGGAAGCTGCAAATAAGTGTTGATCCGTAGATTTCCGAATGGGGAAACCCACTTGGGCTAATACTCAAGTACCCATAACTGAATACATAGGTTATGGGAGGGATACCGGGAGAACTGAACCATCTAAGTACCCCGAGGAAAAGAAAGAAAACTCGATTCCCCAAGTAGCGGCGAGCGAACGGGGAGGAGCCTAAACCATAAAACTTTGTTTTATGGGGTTCGGTTAACACATCAAAGCGACCGCTGTATAGCGTAAGGGATCTGGAAAGATCCACCAGAGAGGGTAAAAGTCCCGTAGGCGAAATACAAAAGAAGCGAGTGTTATACCAAAGTACCACGGAACACGTGAAACTCTGTGGGAACATGGGAGGACCACCTCCTAAGGCTAAATACTACCTAGTGACCGATAGAGAATAGTACCGTGAGGGAAAGGTGAAAAGAACCCCGGGAGGGGAGTGAAATAGAACCTGAAACCCTTTGCTTACAAGTTGTGGGAGCCCGTTAATGGGTGACCGCGTACTTTTTGTAGAACGGGCCAACGAGTTATGTTGTCAAGCAAGGTTAAGTACTCCAGGTACGGAGCCGAAGGGAAACCGAGTCTGAA
>NZ_SUMG01000060.1 GCF_009910325.1 Isachenkonia alkalipeptolytica | reverse complement strand
GGAAGAGGGGAAAGGAGGAGAAGAAGAAGGGGGAAGAAGGGGGGAGAAGGGAGGAAGAGAGAAAGAAGAAAAAGGGAAAAAGAAAGGGAGGGGGGAAAGAGAAGAGGGAAAGAGGAAGGGAGAAAAGGAGAAAGGAAGGAGGGAAGGGGGAGGAAGGAAAGAGAAGAGAGGGAGGGAAGGAGGGGGGGAAGGGAGGAGAAAAGAGGGGAAAAAGGGGGAGGAAAGAGAGGGGAGAAGGAGGAGAAGAAGGGAAGAAAAAGAAAAGAAGAAGGGGAAGAGAGAGGAGGAAGGGAAGAGGGATAAAAAGAAAGAAAAAGAAGAGGGGGAGGGGGGGAGAAAGAGAAAAGAAAGAAGGGAAAAGAGGGAGAAAAAAAGAAAAAAGGAAAAGAGAAGGAGGAGGAAAAAAGAAAGGGAGAAAAGGAGGAAAAGGGAAGAAGGAAAGGGGGAGAGGGGAGAAAGGAAAGAAGGGAAAAGGAGAAAAGGGGAGGAAAAGGAGGGGGGAAGAGAAGGGAGGGAAAAGGAAAGAGAAAGAGGAGAGAAAGGAAGAGGAGAAAGGAAAAAAGAGAAGAAAGGGGAGGAGAGAAGGGAGGAAGGGGGGAAAAAGAGGGGAAAAGGGGAGAAGGGGGAAGGGAAGAAGAAAGGGAAGGAGGGGGGGGAGGAAGGGGGGAAAAGGAGAGAAGAAGGGGAGGAAAAAGGAAGAAAGAAAAAGGGAAGAAAGGAGAAGAAAGGGGGGGGAGGAGGGGGAAGAGGAAAGGGAGAAAAGGGGAGAGGAAGGAGGAAAAGGGGGGGGAGGAGAAGAGAAGAGGGGGGAAAAGGGAGGAAAAGAGGAAAGAGAAAAAAAAAAGGAAAAGAAGGAAGAGAAAAGAAGGAGGGGGAGGGGAGACAGTGACCAGGATATTCCTCAGGTAGCCG
>NZ_SUMG01000059.1 GCF_009910325.1 Isachenkonia alkalipeptolytica | reverse complement strand
AGGGAAAAGAAGAGGGGAAGGGGGGGAGAAAGGAGGAGAAAAAAAAAAAAAAGGGAGAAGGGAAAGGAGGGGGGAGGGAAGGAAGAGGGGGAGGGGAAGGGGGGAGGGGGAAGGGAAGGAGGGAGAAAAGAGAAGAGAAAAAAGAAGAGGGAGGGGGAAAGAGGGGGAAGAAAAAGAGGGGTGAGCAGAGGGGGAAGGAAGAAAGGGGAAAAAGGGGGAAAGGGGAGGGGGGGGAGGAGAAGGGGAAAGGAAAAAAGGGGGGGGAAGAAGGAAAAGGAGAGAGAGGGGGGAAGAAGAGGAGAAAGAGGGAAAGGAAGAAGAAAAGGGAGGGAAAAGGGGAGAAGGGGGGAGAGAGGGAAAAAAAGGAGAGAGGAGGAGAAAAAAGAAAGAAAGAGAAAAAGGGAGGGGGAAAGAGAAAGGAAGAAAGAGGGAAGGAGGGGGGGAGAGGGGGGGAGAAAGAGGAGGAAAAGGGGGAGGAAGGAGGGGAGAAAAAGGAAAAGAAGGAAAAAAGGGAAAAGAGAAGGAGGAGAAGGGGGAGGAGAGAAGAAGGAGGAGAGAAGAAAAGGGGAGAAAGAGGAGGAAAGGGAAGAAGGAAGAAAAGGAGAAAAAGGGGAGAGGGAGGGAAGGGAGAGGGGGGAAGAGGGGGAGGGAGAAAAGAAAATGAAAAGGGAAGGAGAAGAGGAGGAGAGAGAGGGGGAGGAGGAAGAAAGGAGAGAAGGGGAAGAAGAGAAGGAGGGAGAAGGAAGGAAAAGGGAAGAGGAGGGGTGTCGGTGAGGAGGGAAGAAAAAGAAGGAGGAGGGGAGGAGGAGGGAGAAGGGGAAAAAGAAGGAGGAAAAAGAAAGGGAAGGGAGAGAGAGGGAAGAAGAAAAGGAGGGGGGGAGAGGAAGAAGGGGAGAAGGGGGGGGGGAGAAAAAAAAAGGGAGATATTGAAGTTAGGAAGGAGAAGAAAAAAGGGGGGGGAGAGGAGGGAAAAGAGAGAGAAGGGGGGAGAGAGAGAGGTACGTGCACGAAGAAGGAAGGAAAAGGAGAGGGAGAGAAGGGGAGAAAGAG
>NZ_SUMG01000058.1 GCF_009910325.1 Isachenkonia alkalipeptolytica | reverse complement strand
GGGCGAATAGTTTGGCGACATAGACCCGAAACCGAGCGACCTATCCATGGACAGGATGAAGCGAAAGTAAAATTTCGTGGAGGTCCGAACCGCCTGACGTTGAAAAGTCATCGGATGATCTGTGGATAGCGGTGAAATTCCAATCGAGCTCGGAGATAGCTGGTTCTCGTCGAAATAGCTTTAGGGCTAGCCTCAGAATAAAGAGTAGCGGGGGTAGAGCACTGAATGGTCTAGGGGTCAATATTGGCTACCAAAACCTATCAAACTCCGAATACCGTGTACTTGATTTCTGGGAGTCAGACTATGTGTGATAAGATTCATAGTCGAGAGGGAAAGAGCCCAGACCAACCGCTAAGGTCCCAAAGTATATGTTAAGTGGAAAAGGATGTAGAGTTGCATAGACAATCAGGATGTTGGCTTAGAAGCAGCCATTCATTTAAAGAGTGCGTAATAGCTCACTGATCCAGGAACTTTGCGCCTAAGATTTCCGGGGCTAAAACATATCACCGAAGCGATGGACTCGAAAGAGTGGTAGACGAGCATTCTATGTGGGCAGAAGCTATACCGTGAGGAGTGGTGGACTGCATAGAAGCGAGAATGTTGGCATGAGTAACGAGAGGCAGGTGAGAAACCTGCCCGCCGAAAACCCAAGGATTCCTGAGGAAGGCTTGTCCGCTCAGGGTTAGTCGGGACCTAAGCCGAGGCCGAAAGGCGTAGGCGATGGATAACAGGTGGAGATTCCTGTACCACCGAAGGTTGTTTGAGAGATGTGGGGACACAGAAGGATAGGCAGAGCGCACCGTTGGTTGAGTGCGTCCAAGCCCGTAGAGAGTCTGGGGAGGCAAATCCCCCCGGATGTTAATCTCAAGAGGTGATGGGGAGCGAAATTTTAAGTAGCGAAGCTGTTGACTCCAAGCTGTCGAGAAAAGCCACTATCGAGACCTAAGGTGCCCGTACCGTAAACCGACACAGGTGGGTGAGGAGAGAATCCTAAGGCGAACGGGAGAACTATTGTTAAGGAATTCGGCAAAATGACTCCGTAACTTCGGGAGAAGGAGTGCCGAAG
>NZ_SUMG01000057.1 GCF_009910325.1 Isachenkonia alkalipeptolytica | reverse complement strand
TTTAACTTGTCCACTCTTTTAAAAGTTTCAGTAAATAATTATAATCCTTCTACAAAAATACTATTTAAGAGCTTATATCCTGTTATTCAACTATAAATAAAGAAAAATCACCACCTATTCAGATAGTGACCTCTTTCTTTCATAATGCTCTAATTCTTGAATTAAAGAACCAACTAACTCTTTCGGTGTTTCTTCACCAACAAATAAAGTGATATCCGCAATTTCTCTGTAAAGGTTCTGTCGAGATTCCAACAAAGTTTCCACTCTTCTTTTTAAGTCTTTTGCTTCACTTAATAAAGGTCGAGAGTCATTTAGGCTTATTCGATTATAAATCGTATTAATATCACCTTCGAGATAAACGATCACTCCATTTTTTTTCATCGTCCTGACATTCTCGGGATTAAGAATAACCCCTCCTCCGCAGGCAATAATCTTTTTATCATTATCCCTTATCCAATCTTCATGAATATCTTGAATGACCTTTGCTTCCAAATCCCGAAAATAATCCTCTCCCGATTCTTTAAAAATATCTTTTACCTTCCGCTGTTCCCGCTCTTCAATAGATAAGTCCGTATCTAAAAATTCCCACTGAATTTTTTGTGACAATGTTTTACCTAATGTGGTTTTGCCAACAGCCATAAAGCCGATAATATATATATTCTCTTTCAGCAAAAGATGCCATTGATAAGATTTACTTTGTTCCACAATTTTATGATAAATTTCTTTAAGGTGATAATCATATTTATCCGACCCACTGGCAATATTTTCAATAACTTCTTTTTCCCGTTGAAGATTTTCAATTTGTTCTTCTTTTAGAATTTTATACTCTAAAACTTTATCTAATAATAAAAACCGTTCCTTAAGTAGTTTTGAGACTTGTTGATCTAGTTGATTAATTTCATTTCTAGTTTCATGTATAGATTTCATATGACTTCCTTTCTATTTTATAATTATAGTTTTATCTACCCTTTATAAACTCATTAGAATCTTTTTTATAAGGCAAGGCGAAAATCATCAGTAACCCTATCACTGAAAAAAGAAAACCCAGAAAAAACCATATAATAGGGTTTCGTTTTTTTTCCTTAGCTTTAAGTGCTGCAAACAATCCTACAATCAATTCGAAA
>NZ_SUMG01000056.1 GCF_009910325.1 Isachenkonia alkalipeptolytica | reverse complement strand
GAAAAAGGAAGAACCGAAAAAAGAAGCGGCCCCCGCGGCGCCCGCCGGTGCTCAAACCGTGGAAGCCCCCATGCCGGGAAATATCTGGAAAGTCTTAGTGAAAGAGGGAGACCCGGTGGAAGAAGGTCAGGCCTTAATCATCTTGGAAGCCATGAAGATGGAAAATGAAATCAGCGCTCCCGCAGCAGGGACCGTAGCGAACGTTCATGTGGAGGAAGGTGCATCTGTGGACAGCGGAGACGTACTGGTATCTTTAAGCTAAGGAAAATAGAAACTGATTGAAAGGAGATGCACACATGGTTGATGTTTTTATAGATTTTATAGGAACCACCGGGTTTATGAACTTAACAATCCAGCATATGATTATGTTGATCATAGCCTGTTTTCTGCTGTTCCTGGCCATCGGAAAAGGGTTTGAACCCTTACTGCTTGTTCCAATTTCCTTTGGAATGCTACTGACGAACCTACCCTTATCCGGAGTCATGGAACCCATGACGGTGATGTTCGAAATCCTTACCCCCGGTGGTGGCGCAGAAGGTGCCATTGAAGCGGGTATGGAAGTGGAACAAACGGTTCAGAACACCGGAGGGTTATTACAGCACTTTTATACCGGAAACCAACTGGGAATTTTCCCGCCCTTGATTTTCCTCGGGGTAGGGGCCATGACGGACTTCGGTCCCTTGATTGCCAATCCGAAGAGTGTGTTCTTAGGAGCCGCCGCCCAGTTCGGAATCTTTTTTACCTTTATCGGAGCCATCCTGATGGGTTTCACCCCGGAAGCGGCGGGCTCCATCGGAATCATCGGGGGAGCCGATGGCCCCACAGCCATTCTGGTAACCTCTCAGTTAGCCCCCCACTTACTGGGACCCATTGCGGTGGCGGCCTATTCCTACATGGCCTTAGTACCGATTATCCAACCGCCGATTATGATGGCCCTGACCAACAGTGAGGAGCGAAAGATTAAAATGCAGCAGCTGCGACCGGTTTCCAAACGGGAAAAAATCATTTTTCCGATTTTAGTGGCCATTATTGTGAGTCTGCTACTGCCCCCGGCGACCCCGCTGATCGGGATGTTGATGTTCGGAAACCTGTTAAAGGAATGTACCGTAACCGACCGACTGTCGCAAACGGCGCAAAACGA
>NZ_SUMG01000055.1 GCF_009910325.1 Isachenkonia alkalipeptolytica | reverse complement strand
TATGATCCATATATGATAATGTCTTAATATATCACAAGTGACTATGTCCCAAATACTATTAAATCTATTATAATAGAACCTCAGGACTAAGAAATGAGGTGGACATAATCAGAAAGGTAATATTAACTATGGATGAGAACCAAAAATATGACGTTATCAAAAAGCTTGTAGACACAAATGGTAATAAGAAAACTGCAGCTCTTAAGATCGGTTGTTCAGAACGCCACATTAATCGATTGATCAAAGGATATCAAGAGAAGGGTAAGGCCTTCTTTGTTCACGGAAATCGCGAGAGAAAACCGGCGATCGCTTTTCCCGACGATAAAAAACAGTTGGTCTTAGACTTATACCGGACAAAGTACTATGACTGTAACCTAACCCATTACGCTGAACTTCTTCTGGAGAGAGAAAATCTTGCTATATCAGTAAGCAGTATTTCTTCCATCCTCAGAAAGGAACATATTCTTTCGCCTAAAGCGAACAAGTCCACAAAAAAAACGGTTAAAGAAGAGCTAAAGGCTCTTCAATCAAAGACCAAATCCAAGAAGAAGTCAGCAGCACTGCAAAGCTCTATTCTCGACCTTGAAGATGCTCACCCTAGACGTCCTAGATGCGCAAACTTCGGAGAAATGCTTCAGATGGATGCTTCTGTACACCCATGGTTTGGAGGATACAAAACCCATCTTCACATCGCTGTGGATGATGCTACCGGTCAAGTCGTTGGCGCTTTCTTTGATAAACAAGAGACTTTAAACGCCTATTACCATGTGCTTCAGCAAATTCTAAGTAATCACGGGATCCCTTATCAATTTTTTACCGATAAGCGTACGGTTTTTGAGTATAAAAAGAAGCGTGAAACTTCCGTTGAAAAGGATACCTTCACACAGTTTGGTTACGCCTGTAAACAGTTAGGTATTGATATTCGTACCTCCAGTGTCCCACAAGCAAAAGGGCGGGTTGAAAGAATGTTTGGCACCCTCCAATCCCGCCTTCCTATAGAGCTACGCTTAGCTGGAGTATCTTCCATTGAGGAAGCAAATGAATTTCTAAACTCCTACATAAAGAAATTCAATGTCCAGTTTGCGTTGCCCATTGATTGTATCAAATCCGTGTTCGAAGCACAACCGGACGCTGATAAAATCAACCAGGTCTTAGCAATTCTTTCTTCTAGAAAGATTGATAACGGAAGCTGTTTGAAGTATGACAA
>NZ_SUMG01000054.1 GCF_009910325.1 Isachenkonia alkalipeptolytica | reverse complement strand
AAAAACGAGCATTAGAATACTCGTTTTTAAAGAAATAAATGATATGAAACCCTGTATTTTTTAAGATTATTAGACAGGTCTTATTTAACTTTACAAAGTCTCATTTAGTTCTACAATTGACCAAAAAATTTAGCACAAAGAAAACGGGGGTGTTTGAGTCATCATGACTCAAACACCCCCGTTCCCTTTGTTTTTTTCTTAATTCAAATAAACTCCACGTTTAAAAACAGTTCTTTTAAGAGCTATACAGATAGGAACAAACAGTACCATACCTACTCCACTTTGTAATAGATCTCCGGGAACTCCAGCTAAAGCTGCAGTGAAGCTTCCAAGCATGATGCCTCCCGCGATATAATAACCAAAAGTCATCCATAAAACTCCTACAGTCATGGCCATAATGTTTCGAGTTGTTAAAATCGGTTTTGTTCCTCCATTCGATAAGCTGCCAATCACATACCCCATGATGCCTTTTACAATTAATGTGGGAATAATCCACTGACTGTATCCTAGTAGTAAGTCCGCAATTGCCGAGCCTACACCGCCGGCTAAAGCACCTTTTTTCTTTCCGAATAGTACCGCAGCAAGAAAAATCATCATATCCCCTCCATGAACGTATCCATGGGTTGCCGGTACAGGAATTGAGATGATCATTGTACCTACCGTAACTAGGGCCATCAACAACCCTGTAAGAACCAAATTCTGCGTCTGATTTTTCATATCATCCCTTCTTTCTCTACATGTATATTAGTTCTTTATCTAATTCCATCATAAAATTTTGAAGGTATAATTGCAATATGGTTTTTAAAATTACATTAATTGTATCGGCATAATTTTATGCATTTTGTAAATCATATCGCATTGCACTTGTAACTTCTTGAATGAAAACGAATATACTACAAACTTTTTCTCAATTCTATAGGAATTCCACTGAAAATTCACCAGTTTCTAACTAGAGGATAAGATATCGGTGACATACTCCCACCACTTATAGAAGTGGGGGCTTCTCGTTCGAGTAGCCTACCGGCTACAGCATAAGCGAGCTAACCCCGTGTGCCCCACGGTTTTATGTAGAAGTTATGCCAATGTCATACGCATCCCTTCATTTTTGATATTGATACTTGCATTATGATCCCGGTCTAGGGTCATCCCGCACGTTTCACAGTGGTATACCCGCTCTGACAGGAGAAGTTCTGCTTTCTTTTCACCACAACCACTGCAGAGTTTAGAGCTTGGGAACCATTTGTCGATTTTGATGATTGCTTTT
>NZ_SUMG01000053.1 GCF_009910325.1 Isachenkonia alkalipeptolytica | reverse complement strand
ATATGGAGAGAGGGGCAGAAAGGGGAGGGGGGGGGAAGGAGGGAGAGGAAGGAAGGGGGGAGAAGAGAGGGAGAGGAAGAGAGAAGGAGAAGAAAAGGAAGAAAAGGGAAGAAAAAAAAAGGGGGAGGGGGAAAAGGAAGGGGAAGAGAAAAAAAGAAAGAAAAAAGAGGAGGAGAAAGGAAAAGGGAAAAAAAGGAAAAAAGGGGAGAAGAGAGAAAAAAAAAGAAAGAAAGGGGGGAAAAAGAAAAGAGGAGAGAAAAAGAGAGAAGGGAAAGAAGAGAAAAAGAAGGAAAAAGGAGAAGGAAGGGGAAGAAGGAGAGAAAAAAGGGGAGGAAGGAAGGGAAAGAGGGGAGAAAGGGGGAAGGGAGAAGAAGAAGGGAAAAGGGAAAAAGAAAGGGGAGAAAGGAAAGGAGGGGGAGAAAGAGGGAAGGAAGAAGAGGAAAAAAAAGGGAAGAAGAGGGGGAAGAGGAAGAAAGGGGAAGGGAAGAGGAAAGGGAAAAAGGGGAAAGAAAAAGGGGGGGGGGGAAGAAAAAGGGGAGGGGGAGAGAGGAAAAGAGGAGGGGGGGAGAGGGGGGGAGAAGAGAAGAAGGAGGAAAAAGGGAAGGAAGAGGGAAAGAAAGAGGGAGGGAAAAAGAGGAGAGGGGGGGAGAAGGGAAGAGAAGAGAAGAAGGAAGAGGGGAAGGAAGGAAAGGGAGAATTGATAGGAAAAAAGAGAAGGAGGAGAAGGAAAGGAGGAAGAAAAAAAAGAAAAAGAGGAGGAAGAAAAGGAGAGAAAGAGGGAGGAGGGGGAAGAGGGGAAAAAGGGAGGGAGAGAGAAAAGAAAAGAGGAAAGGGGGGGAAGGGAGGGGGAGAAAGGAGAGGAAAGAGAAAAATAAATGGGAGAGGGGGGGGAGAAAGAGGAGGAAAAGGAGAAAGGGGAGACGTTGTACTAAGAGGAAGGGTATAAGGAAGAAAGAGTGAAGAAGGGAAGGAAAAGGGAGAGGGAAAGGAGAAGAGAGGGAGGGAAAAGAAGGGAGAAGAGAGGGAGGAAGGAAGAAAAGAAAAGGAAAAGAAAAGGGGGGGAGAAAGGGAGGAGGAAGAAGAAGAGGAGAGAGGAAGGGAGGGGAAAAGGGGAAAGAAAGAAGGGGAGGAAAAGGGGGAGAGAAAAAAGAGAGAGGGGGGGGGGGGAAAAAAAGAGGAGGAAAGGGAAGGAGGAGAGGGAGAAGGAAAAAAAAGGGGGGGAAGAGAGAGGAGAGGGGAGAGGAGGGAGAAAGGAGGAAAAAGAGGAAAGAAGAGAAGGGAAAAAAGAAGAAGGGAGGAGGGAAGGGG
>NZ_SUMG01000052.1 GCF_009910325.1 Isachenkonia alkalipeptolytica | reverse complement strand
GGTAGCACGCTTCGGTCGCAGAGAACAGGCCCAAACGACTGTTTAGCAAAAACACAGGTCTCTGCTAAGTCGTAAGACGAAGTATAGGGGCTGACACCTGCCCGGTGCTGGAAGGTTAAGGGGACATGTTAGCGTAAGCGAAGCATTGAACTTAAGCCCCAGTAAACGGCGGCCGTAACTATAACGGTCCTAAGGTAGCGAAATTCCTTGTCGGGTAAGTTCCGACCCGCACGAAAGGTGCAACGATTTGGGCACTGTCTCAACAATAGACCCGGTGAAATTATAATACCAGTGAAGATGCTGGTTACCTGCGACAGGACGGAAAGACCCCGTGGAGCTTTACTGTAGCTTGACATTGGATTTCGGTATCGTATGTACAGGATAGGTGGGAGACTTGGAAACTTGGACGCTAGTCTAGGTGGAGTCGCCCTTTGGATACCACCCTTACGATACTGGAATTCTAACCACGAACCGTAATCCGGTTCTGGGACACTGTCAGGCGGGCAGTTTGACTGGGGCGGTCGCCTCCGAAAGAGTAACGGAGGCGCCCAAAGGTTCCCTCAGCACGGTCGGAAATCGTGCGAAGAGTGTAAAGGCAGAAGGGAGCTTGATTGCGAGACATACAGGTCGAGCAAGGACGAAAGTCGGGCTTAGTGATCCGGCGGTACCGAGTGGAAGGGCCGTCGCTCAACGGATAAAAGCTACCCCGGGGATAACAGGCTTATCTCCCCCAAGAGTTCACATCGACGGGGAGGTTTGGCACCTCGATGTCGGCTCATCACATCCTGGGGCTGAAGTAGGTCCCAAGGGTTGGGCTGTTCGCCCATTAAAGTGGTACGCGAGCTGGGTTCAGAACGTCGTGAGACAGTTCGGTCCCTATCCGTCGTAGGCGTAGGAAATTTGAGAGGAGCTGTCCTTAGTACGAGAGGACCGGGATGGACGCACCGCTGGTGTACCAGTTGTCATGCCAATGGCACGGCTGGGTAGCTAAGTGTGGAAGGGATAAGTGCTGAAGGCATCTAAGCACGAAGCCCCCCTCGAGATAAGATTTCCCACTTTGAAAAAAGGTAAGATCCCAGGAAGACGACCTGGTTGATAGGTCGGAGGTGTAAGCGCAGCAATGTGTTCAGCTGACCGATACTAATCGATCGAGGACTTGACCTAAAAATTTCTTTCAGATATTGTGTAGTTATCAAAGAGCGTAAGAGTCATCTTATGTTCTTTAAGCTTCGGCTTAAGCAAGTGTAGTACAAAAGCGAATACTGATCAAACATTTTACAAGCAGTTAAGCGTTAAAGGAAACACAGAGGATTCAGTTTAACTGAATACTTCACAAGAGAAGCACTAGAAATGTCGTGACGAAAGCGAAGAGGTCACACCCGTTCCCATCCCGAACACGGAAGTTAAGCTCTTCAGCGCTGATGGTACTTGGTGGGTGACTGCCTGGGAGAGTAGGTCGTCGCGGCTT
>NZ_SUMG01000051.1 GCF_009910325.1 Isachenkonia alkalipeptolytica | reverse complement strand
ACAGTTCTTCGACAATTTAAAACAGTATAGACAAGCCTCGAAAATTCCTTAGTTTTTTAAAACTAAGAATGCTGATAATATCAGCTTAAATTTCGAAGTCAGTAATGAAATACGGATAAATGTCTTGTAAAAGATATTTAACAAGCCATGTTTCATGTTGAGCTTCAGAACAAAACTTTTATATAAGAGTTTGATCCTGGCTCAGGATGAACGCTGGCGGCGTGCCTAACACATGCAAGTCGAGCGGAGTGCCCCGAGAAAAATTTTCGAATGGATCTCGGACGTACTTAGCGGCGGACGGGTGAGTAACGCGTGGGCAACCTGCCCTGTACAGAGGAATAACATTGGGAAACCAGTGCTAATACCTCATAACACTTTTTAGTGGCATCACTGAAAAGTCAAAGTTTTTCGGTACAGGATGGGCCCGCGTCTGATTAGTTAGTTGGTGGGGTAATGGCCTACCAAGACGATGATCAGTAGCCGACCTGAGAGGGTGATCGGCCACACTGGAACTGAGACACGGTCCAGACTCCTACGGGAGGCAGCAGTGGGGAATATTGCACAATGGGGGAAACCCTGATGCAGCAACGCCGCGTGAGCGATGAAGGCCTTCGGGTCGTAAAGCTCTGTCCTAAGGGAAGATATAGACGGTACCTTAGGAGGAAGCCCCGGCTAACTACGTGCCAGCAGCCGCGGTAATACGTAGGGGGCAAGCGTTATCCGGAATTACTGGGCGTAAAGGGTGCGTAGGCGGTCTGGTAAGTCAGAGGTGAAAGACTATTGCTCAACGATAGCAAGCCTTTGAAACTACCGGACTTGAGTGCAGGAGAGGAGAGTGGAATTTCTAGTGTAGCGGTGAAATGCGTAGATATTAGAAGGAACACCAGTGGCGAAGGCGACTCTCTGGACTGCAACTGACGCTGAGGCACGAAAGCGTGGGGAGCGAACAGGATTAGATACCCTGGTAGTCCACGCCGTAAACGATGAGTGCTAGGTGTCGGGGGTCAAACCTCGGTGCCGGAGCTAACGCAATAAGCACTCCGCCTGGGGAGTACGCTCGCAAGAGTAAAACTCAAAGGAATTGACGGGGACCCGCACAAGTAGCGGAGCATGTGGTTTAATTCGAAGCAACGCGAAGAACCTTACCTAAACTTGACATCCTTGTGACCGGTCCTTAATCGGACCTTCCCTTCGGGGCACAAGTGACAGGTGGTGCATGGTTGTCGTCAGCTCGTGTCGTGAGATGTTGGGTTAAGTCCCGTAACGAGCGCAACCCTTATCTTTAGTTGCCATCAGGTTAAGCTGGGCACTCTAGAGAGACTGCCGTGGATAACACGGAGGAAGGTGGGGATGACGTCAAATCATCATGCCCCTTATGTTTAGGGCTACACACGTGCTACAATGGCCGATACAAAGGGCAGCAAGAGGGTGACCTCAAGCGAATCCCATAAAGTCGGTCCCAGTTCGGATTGGAGGCTGAAACTCGCCTCCATGAAGCTGGAGTTACTAGTAATCGTGGATCAGAATGCCACGGTGAATGCGTTCCCGGGTCTTGTACACACCGCCCGTCACACCACGGAAGTTGGAGGCACCCGAAGTCAGAGCAATCTGCCGAAGGTGAAATCAATGACTGGGGTGAAGTCGTAACAAGGTAGCCGTATCGGAAGGTGCGGCTGGATCACCTCCTTTCTAAGGAGAATTAAAGGGCA
>NZ_SUMG01000050.1 GCF_009910325.1 Isachenkonia alkalipeptolytica | reverse complement strand
GAAATGTCGTGACGAAAGCGAAGAGGTCACACCCGTTCCCATCCCGAACACGGAAGTTAAGCTCTTCAGCGCTGATGGTACTTGGTGGGTGACTGCCTGGGAGAGTAGGTCGTCGCGGCTTTTCTTTTTTTTGTTTTTTATTTGTATCGATGGTAACTGTCAATCCCATCATCAGAGAAAAAAAGCATTAAGACCCTGTTGCCTTAAAGAGAAAAAATTATTTTTTTCTCTTTAAGGTTTGTTTTTTTAAAATAAATTTTTATAAAAAAATTAATAAAAAAGCAGGAGAAATGAAAGAGTATCACGAATTAAATAAAGTAAGAAAGGATTGTGATTCTAATGGATAAAAATAATAATGAACTAACCTATAAGCATTCTAACGACAACAACACAGCGAAAGTGCTATACATTCGGGACTACTTGAAAAAACGGGAAAGCCAGCAAAACACCCAAGAGGACCCGGGGCTGAAAACCATGGGAAAAACCGCAGAAAACACCGCGGGAAACATCCAAAAGAAAGTCACTTACTTAGATGAGGATCGACAAAAAACCCTGGATCTATTTGCCAAGGTTTTACACACCATGAAAAAGGAAGGTTTCCAATAAGAAGAAAAAGGAATAAGAAAAAGGACCTTTAAAAAGTTCTCAAATAAAAAAAGCCTAAAGATCCAAGGTCATTGGAGGTAGGCTTTTTTTTGATTAAAGATTTTTCATTTTTATCGGTTATAAGCGTAATTAATGAAGGCTCCCAGCTGCGCTTACACCTCCGACCTAGCTAAAGGCTATGGCACTTTAAGGAAGGCGTCCTCTGGGCTAATATAACAGGAAGAACAATGGTTTACAGTGGGAAACTATGCAAAATCAATTTCGATCCCTCCAAAAACCGTGGAGGAGGAAATTCTTAAAATCTTGCCATGGTTGGGATGATCCGTGGATAAATTCGGTTCGTGGCGGGTTTCTTTTTTGGAGGTGAAAATTCCTGCGCTTTCATCTCCCAGTTGTTCTACGCCCCCAAAGACCGATTGTCCCTCGCAAATAATGGTTAAATCCCTCGGAACCTTTACTTCAATCCCGCCCAGAACGGCGGTTAAGTCTAAGTGGGTTTCCTGAGAAGGCAATTCTGCCAGAGAAAGGTCCAACTCCACCCCCCCTAAAAAGGCTACATAGGATTCCGAGCCCAGCTTCCAAGTCCCCCGGTTTCGTTCCAAACCCGATAGAACTGCATAATGACTTTTACCGATCTTTTTTTTCCCTGTTAACAATGTGATTCCGGAGACAATCAGGATTGCGGGAACAACTAGCTGCCAAAGCGAGGAAAGATTAAACATTAAGGGTTCGAATTCTATACGGTTGGCAATAAGCACCACTCCGATAAGGGCAATAAAAACTCCGATCAATCGTTGAAGCAGGCCTCCGGGCTTGAATAAGGTTTCAACCCCCCAATAAACAATGATCAGGGGCCAAAAATTTAAAAACAGCTGACCCACACTGTAATCCAATATGCCGAAATTGCTGAGCAGGGCCACCACCCCAATACTGAGAATGAAAATCCCCAGTATGATTCTTGATGATATCGCCTTCATAATCGTTTCCTCCTATTGTTATATTTGCTTGAATTATATTTTTCACGTGAAACATTTCTTAATATCATCATAAGGGATAAGCTGTAAATAAGCAATAGCAATATTTAAAGCCTATTAATAGACCGATGGCCCAAGGGAAGTAAAAAGCAAGGTCCTCCTCCTGTAGACGGAAAGAAAAAACCACTTGGGACGGATGCGTCTAAGAGCGTGTCAACCCTTTTAGAAAATGTCCTTAAATAGTTAAAACATAAGCACCAGATTGCTGGCGGTAATCGTGATTTTGTAAAATACAGAAATTACCAAGGTATAATGTTTTTGGGTAACCTTAATAAAC
>NZ_SUMG01000049.1 GCF_009910325.1 Isachenkonia alkalipeptolytica | reverse complement strand
TTAATATTACCTTTCTGATTATGTCCACCTCATTTCTTAGTCCTGAGGTTCTATTATAATAGATTTAATAGTATTTGGGACATAGTCACTTGTGATATATTAAGACATTATCATATATGGATCATACACTTGGGACGGATGCGTCTAAGAGCGTTGAAGAAATTTTCATCCTATGATATACTGGATAAGTTATAAATAGCATAGTCAGTTCGTAACCATCCTGACTATAAATAAAACTATGGAGGTTTGTAAAAAATGAATAAGAAAACACGATTTATGGTACAGGCTGCACTTATTGCTGCAATCTATGTGGTGATTACCATTGCTTTTGCTCCCATCAGCTACGGCCCTGTACAGGTTCGAATTTCTGAAATGTTAACGGTATTACCCTTTTTCACACCAGCAGCGATTCCCGGACTCTTTATGGGTGCAATGATTGCGAATGTATATGGGGGACTTGGCATCATCGATGTTGTTGTGGGGAGTTCTGCAACCCTAATAGCGGCGGCCCTGACCTATAAAATGAGTAAAAAATTATGGGCTCCTATGCCTCCGGTGTTGGTTAACGGGGTAATTATTGGATCCATGCTGAGTTACCTGTTTGGAATGCCCTTAGTACCCACCATGATTTATGTAGGTCTGGGACAAGTTGTTGCCTGTTATGGTCTTGGCTATCCCTTTATGGTGACCATTGAAAAGTATGGTCCCGGTCTCTTTCATAGAAAAGTAACGGAATAAAGGAATCGGATCGTAAATTTCCAATACATTGTATAAAAAAATAAAGTTCAGGAAAATGCCCATCAAAATAAAGATGGGTTTTTTTTATTACAAAAGCAGGAATTAGGGTCTTGGACCTCGAATTGTTTAGAGAGGCGAAGAATGAAGCTTTTGAAATCAGATAGAAAAGGTGGGTTAATCAATGAAAACAAACAAAAAGCAGTTAGTCATGCAGTCGGTTCAAGGAAAAATCAGTCATCCTTTAGCGGGAAATCCCTACAAACTCGATCGTAACGGGAACTCCACGGTACTGCCCGCAACAGGAGGAATCAACTACAATGTTAAAGTAGGTGATGTGTGTATGGGGCTTCAAGGGGATCATGTGGAACCCGGTGTAAGTGTGAAAAACAGTGAGCGTGTAGAAAACACAGCCTTAAACCTACTGTCCTGTATAGGAAACGAAGCCCGGGTGATGTCCGGTGAAGCCAAAGGAGCAAAGGGTGTTGTGACCGGTTCCCATGGGGGGATTGACCATGTGTTGATTCATTTCGATCAGGAGGATCTCGAGAAAATGGGGATCGAAGATAAAATTCTTATCAGAAGCTATGGTCAGGGCCTTCAAATCCAAGGCTATGAAGAGGTATTTGTGATGAATTTGGATCCGAACTTGTTGGAGAAATTAGGAATTGAAGAAAAGGACGGGATGTTGGAAGTTCCCGTGGCAAAAAGAGTGCCCGCATTTTTAATGGGTTCCGGGATCGGCAGCCCCACAGCCGCCAGTGGCGATTATGATATCACCACTGGGGATAAAGAAGCCTTAAAAGAATATGACCTGGAGGATCTTCGTTTCGGAGATCTCGTACTATTGGAGGATAGCGATAACACCTACGGCAGAGAGTATTTAAAGGGAGCGGTATCCATAGGTGTGGTAATTCATAGCGATTGCGTAAAAACAGGACATGGACCGGGAATAAGTACCCTATTAAGTGCGAAAACCACAAAGATCAAAGGGAAAATCGATCCTAAGGCGAATATTGCCAACTATCTAGAGCTATAAGAAGAGAAGGGCCAAGAGGCACCCTCTTGGGTAAAAGGTTAATTGAATCGGTATGGTAAAAGTACTGAACTCCGATGAAAACTGAATGAGTTTCAAGGAAAAACCTGCAAAAGCCCTTGGTCACTGGGGAAGTAGCAGGTTTTTTTGTGGAATTTTAAGCGGTTTGTTACACAGAAGTAAGGGGAGTTAAGCGGAATTTGAAGAAGAGCGAGGGGGTCGCCCCGGATTTAATCTTCTTTCCTCTATTTCCATCAATGATTACGAGGGTTGGAAACACTGGGATAAGAAGGGGTCCGAAGAAAAATTAAAAAAACCTTTGACAAAGCTTCTTACCTCGTGGTATAGTATTCCTTGTCGTTAAAACGGCGGCGGGCACTTCTTGAAGTAACCCGGGTGATTATTAAAAGGATTTAAGAAATCTTAAAAACTTTTAAAAAAACCGTTGACAAGATATCCACTACCGTGGTATATTAGTTAAGTCGCCAAAACGAAGGGCAACCTTCTAAAAGACGACAGACAGTTCTTCGACAATTTAAAACAGTATAGA
>NZ_SUMG01000048.1 GCF_009910325.1 Isachenkonia alkalipeptolytica | reverse complement strand
CAAGACATTTATCCGTATTTCATTACTGACTTCGAAATTTAAGCTGATATTATCAGCATTCTTAGTTTTAAAAAACTAAGGAATTTTCGAGGCTTGTCTATACTGTTTTAAATTGTCGAAGAACTGTCTGTCGTCTTTTAGAAGGTTGCCCTTCGTTTTGGCGACTTAACTAATATACCACGGTAGTGGATATCTTGTCAACGGTTTTTTTAAAAGTTTTTAAAGTTTTTAAATCCGTCGGTTAAGTCTCTTTTGACGACATAAAATAGAATAACACCTGTCATCTCATCTGTCAACAGATATTATCTATCTGGATTACTATATTTACCCCGGGGTTTTTCTCTTAAACATATTTTTTTAATTAATTTTAAACTTTTCTAAAAAAAAAGCTAAAACCCGGTCAGGTTTTAGCTTCTGTTATTCTTGAGCTATTCTTGCTACTACTTCAAAGGTTAATGAAAGAAGGCTTCTTTATTCTTCTTCATCTTCTTTCTTTTCACCGATTAGTTCCGGCTCTGTAACTTCCTCTTCTTCGGTTTCTTCCTCTTCCTCCGGTGCTGCGTACACTAGGGTAGCAATGACGGTTTCCGGATCATCAAGGATTTCAAGTTCTTCATTATCGAAGATATTTAGATCCGAAATGGTTACGTTGTCTTTTTCCTTTAGAAGGGTCAGGTCAACAAAAATGTCTTCCGGGAAGAATCTTGGAAGGGTTTGAATTTCCACTTCATCCATTTGAACTTGTACGATCTGCTCGCCTTTTTCCATTTCCTCTTTATTATGAACATAAATTGGTAGGGAGAATCGGAATTTCTCATTTTCATTTAACACTTGGAAGTCGATGTGCAATAAGTAGTTTTTCTTATTACTTCTCTGAATGTCTTTAATAATTCCAAGATGCTTTTCCCCTTCAAGGTTTAAGGCTAGTCGAGTAGATTCTCCATGACGATATAAAAGCGCTTCCATTTCCCGTTCATCCACAAGAATGCTTCGGGTTTCCATTCCCTTTGCATAAATCACTGCAGGTACTTTCTTTTGCTTTCTTGCTAGATTTGCGCTTTTTCCTCCTTTATCCTCTCGATACTTAATATTCAGTGCTGGTATTGGCATAATATTAACCCCTTTCTTCTCATTAATTTGTTTTTTATAGGTATAAAGTAGTTGAATGCAAATTCAAAATTTCCTATATGTTTAAATAATTCTACAACATTCCCTTGTCGTTGTCAACTTTTCAAGACTTGCCTGACCGACTCCCTCTCTGGAAATTCAATCCTTATCCTTAGGTCTTGATCCTTTTAGGTTCTTAATTTCTATAAAAACAGCGAGGGATGAGGCTTGGCACAGGCCTCGCAAATCAAAAAAGCAGCCGACTGTATCGGCTGCAATCCATTTACTCTACAGTATAAGGCAGTAATGCCATATGTCGAGCTTTTTTAATGCTTTGAGTCAATTGTCGTTGATGAATGGCACAAGTACCGGAAATTCTCCGTGGTAAAATCTTACCTCGTTCGGTTACATGCTTCTTCAACGTTTGAATGTCTTTATAATCGATTTGTTCAACCTTGTTTGCACAGAAGTTACAAATCTTCTTTCTTGGCTTTCTTTTTCTTCTATTATTTACCATTGTATATCCTCCTCTCAATTAAAAAGGAATATCTTCGTCATCATCTATCGCTTGAAATTCATCTAAATCCACATCCGAAGTATCAATATCATTTTTGCTCTTGTTCTCTTTCGGTTTGTCTTGATTCTTTTGATAGGATTGTGAATTTGAAGAAGACCCACCGGACTTATCCCGCCGCTCTAAAAACTCCACTTCATTAGCAACGACTTCCACGACGAATATCCGCCTACCCTCTTTATTCTCATAGCTTCGCGACTGCAGTCTTCCGAGAACCGCCACCTGTTGCCCCTTGGCTAAGTAATTCGCACAGTTTTCTGCGGTTTTTTGCCAGGTTACGATATTAAAAAAGTCTGCTTCATCGGTTTTGGAAAAAGTTCTGTTTACTGCAAGTGTGAAGGTGGCAACGGCTTTTCCCGTACCAGTAAAGCGAAGTTCAGGATCTTTTGTTAAACGACCGACTAAAGATACACTATTCATTTATTCCACCACCTTGTGATTATTCCTTGTCTAATTTTACAACCATGACACGCATAACCCCATCGGTGATACCCAGTACCCGTCGAAGCTCTTTAGGAACCTCCGTACCACTTTTAAAGTTGATTAACATGTAGCGGCCATCATTTTTTTTGTCGATTTCATAGGCTAGCTTTCGGTTTCCCCAATCGTCTACGTTTTCAATTTCCCCATCGGCTTCGATGATTCCCCGTAGTCTTTCAAGAATTGCTTCCTGCTTTTCCTCCTCAAGTTCTCCTCGAAGAATGTACATTAACTCGTAATTTTTCATTTTTACACCTCCCTTTGGACATTTAGGCTCTTTTTAAAAAAAGAGCAGAGAAATGATTTCTCATTATCGAAAATTCATTATATCATGCTCCCTTTTCCTTTGCAATTTTTTTCGGCAAATTTCTTCGGTTGTTTATCTTTGTTTAATTGTAAAAGTAAATTAGACCCCTATTTATAAAACTGTCTAATTTAGTCTTACAAATCCAGAGGTCTAATTTAACCTTACATACTTTTGAGTATTATTAGCAGCTGTTTTGTGAAATTTCT
>NZ_SUMG01000047.1 GCF_009910325.1 Isachenkonia alkalipeptolytica | reverse complement strand
CACGGCGGTAACAGGGGTTCGATTCCCCTAGGGGTCACCACACAAATGGGAGCATAGCTCAGCTGGGAGAGCACCTGCCTTACAAGCAGGGGGTCACAGGTTCGAGCCCTGTTGCTCCCACCATTTAATTTATATCCTAACCCGATTCATGAAGTGAATCGAAAGCAGGATAGTTAGTACACGCGGCCTGGTAGTTCAGTTGGTTAGAATGCCAGCCTGTCACGCTGGAGGTCGAGGGTTCGAATCCCTTCCAGGTCGCCATTTAAAATTTATATACAGCATACATTCATGGAGGGATTCCCGAGTTGGCCAAAGGGGGCAGACTGTAAATCTGTTGTCAGTGACTTCAGAGGTTCGAATCCTCTTCCCTCCACCATTTATGCGGGTGTAGTTCAGTGGCAGAACTTCAGCCTTCCAAGCTGATAGCGAGGGTTCGATTCCCTTCACCCGCTCCAAAAAAACTTTGGGGTATAGCCAAGTCGGTAAGGCAGCGGATTTTGATTCCGTCACGCGCAGGTTCGAGTCCTGCTACCCCAGCCATATTTTTTAACATATTTTGACCCATTAGCTCAGTTGGCAGAGCACCTGACTTTTAATCAGGGTGTCCCGCGTTCGAGTCGCGGATGGGTCACCATTTTTCTTAAAAGAGCTTCGGTTGCACCGAAGTAATTCGATCCCGGCAAATCAGAGATTTGGAGGATTGAAATCTTCAAAGCAAGTGAAGTAATCCAATCGCGCCAAATCAGAGATTTGGAGGGTTGAAATATCTGGAGGGGTGTCCGAGTGGCTTAAGGAGCTGGTCTTGAAAACCAGTGACTCCGTAAGGGGCCGTGGGTTCGAATCCCACCCCCTCTGCCAGATCCAAGGAGAAGTACTCAAGTAGGCTGAAGAGGACGGTTTGCTAAACCGTTAGGTCGCAATTATGCGGCGCGAGGGTTCGAATCCCTCCTTCTCCGCCATTTAAATTCCGGGTGTAGCGCAGTTTGGTAGCGCACATGGTTTGGGACCATGGGGTCGTGAGTTCGAATCTCGCCACCCGGGCCATTTGAATTTATTGTTTGTAACTAGGGCCTTTAGCTCAGTTGGTCAGAGCGCCCGGCTCATAACCGGTAGGTCCAGGGTTCGAGTCCCTGAAGGCCCACCATTTGCGTATGAGTTTTTATTGACTTTCAAAAGAAAAAACTATAGGGGTGTAGTTCAGCCTGGTAGAACAATGGTCTCCAAAACCATGTGCCGTGGGTTCAAATCCTGCCACCCCTGCCAATTTTTTTATTCAAATGACTCAAGACCGGGTGTAGCGCAGTTTGGTAGCGCACATGGTTTGGGACCATGGGGTCGTGAGTTCGAATCTCGCCACCCGGGCCATTGAAGTTTTATTCTTTATACATATATATAAGGGCTCATAGCTCAGCTGGTTAGAGCGCACGCCTGATAAGCGTGAGGTCGGTGGTTCGAGTCCACTTGAGCCCACCATTTTTTTTTAGATTTTCACAAAATTATAAGTAAGCCCAAATAGCTCAGTCGGTAGAGCAGAGGACTGAAAATCCTCGTGTCCGTGGTTCAATTCCGCGTTTGGGCACCATTTTCATGGCGGCATAGCTCAGTTGGCTAGAGCGTTCGGTTCATACCCGAAAGGTCACAAGTTCAAATCTTGTTGCCGCTACCAGTTTTTCAACAATGTGGGAGCATAGCTCAGCTGGGAGAGCACCTGCCTTACAAGCAGGGGGTCACAGGTTCGAGCCCTGTTGCTCCCACCATTTTTTTATGACTTAACCCGATTTGTTTAACAGATCGATGGTAGGTCAAACGCAACATTCACATAGCTCATTTCTCACTTCGCTTTGCTTGCTTCGCTGTCCGTTTTGTCAACAATTCGCAAAACTCATTGGACAAAAAGGCAATGAACACCAAATTTGCACGACCTATGGGAGTGAACAAATTTGTGATGTGAAACTGCGATAACGCGGCCTGGTAGTTCAGTTGGTTAGAATGCCAGCCTGTCACGCTGGAGGTCGAGGGTTCGAATCCCTTCCAGGTCGCCAATAAAATTATAATAATGTATTAGCTGAGCTGGCGTAGCTCAATTGGAAGAGCAACTGACTTGTAATCAGTAGGTTGCGGGTTCGAGTCCCATCGCCAGCTCCACATAGTTCGTGAGGATTCCTTTTGTAAAAAAGGAGTCTTTTTTTTTCGATAAATTATATTCCTATGTTATAATATAGTCACCTGTTGAGGGACTTATTAAAAAAAGCGAGGGATCAATAATGACTCTAGAGAAGAAGTATGAAAAACTTAAATGGATTTTACAGGATCTGGATAGTGTGGTTATCGGATTTTCAGGAGGGGTGGACAGTACCTTTCTTTTAAAAGTGGCGAAGGATACCCTAGGGGAAAAGGTGTTGGCGTTAACAGCCCGTTCTTCCACTTATCCTGAACGGGAATTTCTTGAAGCCAAGGAATATGCAAAGAGTTTTGGGGCGAAACATGAAGTTATTGTTTCCGAGGAATTGGATATTGAAGGTTTTTCTCAAAATCCCATTGATCGATGCTACCATTGTAAAAATGAGTTGTTTTCCAAAATTCAAGAGGTGGCCCGGGAAAAGGGGTACAAAAATGTCCTTGACGGATCGAATCTTGATGATGTGGGAGATTATCGACCGGGGATGAAAGCGGCAAAAGAATTAGGGGTAAGAAGTCCTCTTAAGGAGGCGGAGCTTACGAAGGAGGATATACGAACCCTGTCTAAGCAGTTAAATTTGCCTACTTGGGATAAACCGGCCTTTGCCTGCCTCTCGTCCAGATTTCCCTATGGAAATGAAATCACCGAAGAAAAACTATCCATGGTGGAAAAGGCGGAGGAGTACCTGCGATCCCTGGGAATGATACAAACCCGGGTAAGACATCATGAAAATATTGCAAGAATTGAAGTGGACCCCAAAGAACGTAAGAAGTTTTTTGATGAGAACCTGTTGGATGAAATTGGAGAGAGCCTTAAAAAATTAGGGTTTACCTATGTTACCTTGGATATTTTAGGCTACCGCAGTGGCAGTATGAATGAGGTTTTATCCCAGGAGGAAAAGAATACATCAAAATAAGCCGGATGCAATGATCAATCCAAACACAGGAAGATTGAAAAGAAAGGCCGGGGAAAGGGTCGAAGGGTTAGGTAAAAAAGTGTTGACAGAAGAAACCTAAGGTGGTATATTAGTTGAGTCGCTAAAAACGGGAAAGCAAAACCCGGAAAAATCCGAAAAGACAAAAGTGAAAAAAAGTCTTGACGGAGAGCAGAGAAGATGATAAGATAAATCTTGTCGCTGA
>NZ_SUMG01000046.1 GCF_009910325.1 Isachenkonia alkalipeptolytica | reverse complement strand
CTATAAAAACGAGCATTAGAATACTCGTTTTTAAAGAAATAAATGATATGAAACCCTGTATTTTTTAAGATTATTAGACAGGTCTTATTTAACTTTACAAAGTCTCATTTAGTTCTACAATTGACCTAAAACTTCCCTACTGCTACAGAAAGTACCAGGGGACATCGAAAAAACAAAGGAATTTTACAGCTATGGCAGTTATATCGGATAAGAGCACAAGAAAAAGATAACCGCCTGAAGGATCGGAAATACCGATACTTTCAGGCGGTTATATATTTGTTTAAGCACATGTTTTCCCGGTGAAATATGCTTGTACTAACGTGTCAACTCCACCGATTGTTAATCGTCATGATTTCCGTCGATAACCAGCAACCCCCACTTAAAACTACATAGAAATTAAGTGGAGGGAGTCTTCCTTAGATCTGGTTCAAATCGATGGAAGTTAAAAACCAGAAGCCCGCAACGACAACCAATCCGAACAGCGAAATGATGATCCCCGGTCGCATTTGCAGCTGCATGGCCGTGGTGCCGTATTTCATGGTCAGCCGGTGTTCAATCAAGCCGATAATCAAACCAGCTGTTAACGGGATCAGGGCAAATGCTCTGATATAACCGAAGCTGATAAACCCACCCATTCCAACAACCAGGGAAAGATAGGACAACCCATTAATGGTTCTGTTCGAAACCTTTTTTTCCATGTTCAGTTCCTCCTCCTCTTATATCTCAAACGGGACAGTACTTTTTCTTTTTTATTTAAAATTCTGTTCGCTGTCTTCTAGGTTCAGCCCAATACTTAAGCAGAGGCTTCATCGATCATATTTTTTGAAAATTCTTTGCCATACCGTCTAAAATGTCCACCGGTTTCATAAATATCCTCCTTTGAAATAAATTAATCACAGTAATGGGTAATCGCTTCAAATTCAATTCCCGTCTCCTTTTTCAGCTTCCGTTCAAACCAATATTTATGCTGCAAACCAAAGGTAATCAAAAATCTTTCATCATTGCTATTCCTGATGGACTCCATTATCCGATTGTAGTTTTCTTCATTATGTTTTTCCCAGAAATCCAAATCCGCTTGATTTTTAAAAAACCAAAGATGGTCAATATCCATCAATACTTGCATAATATCATTACAGGCTTCCGAATTGATTTCCTTCGCACTTTTAAAAATCTTAGGAATAGAACTGAATATTACATCGTCAACTTTGTGGTATAGTTCCTGCTTTACCTCTCCCATTTCTACGAGGGAATGCTTATCCTTCTCCCATTTTCGAAAATTTTTATAATATTTGGGGGATCCATAGTCTACGGGTAGTACCTTTATGTCGAGCTCTTGGGCTAAGGGGTATATGCATTGTTTATACTCTAATTTAAAATCCGGTAAATTCCTATAGTCTTCGCCGGGCCAAAGTTCCGCTAAAATAACATCGGGTTTAAATCGCCTTATTACAGTATCCACTTCTTTTAATGAGTAGTGATCTTTAAATTCGGTTTCATGCATCTCATGGACCATTCCTAATACTGATACGGTTTTCATAGCTTCGCCCTCCCATTTTTCATCGGTTACTTAACACCACTTTTTCCATCGACGTTAATTGTCTTAGCAAAACAAACTTTTTTTGCTCCTATACTTAGTATAAAGAACCCCGCCATAAAGCATAAGGGCATAGGGACGGATTCTTACTCCATCGTAAGACGGAAGGTTACGCCACAGCAAGCCACGGAAGCCACGGAAGCCACGGGGACGTTTTGTTTGCCACTTATACTAATTATATCTCCCCCTAAGTCTACAACCGCCACGGTCTAACTACATGGCATGCAAAACCCACCCTTGCCCCTCTGGCCTCTGGACTGTTTTATATCCGCTTTAGAAAATTCCAACACACCATTATGCACTACCCGTCTCCACCCTCCGACCGATGAAAAACCGCCCCGAAGATGGACTGAAAAATAGCCTCCAGACCGTTATCACGATTTGCGATACATTCTATAATGTACTTAAGAGATCAGGAAATAATTTGACGAATATCATAACTAAAATATAAATAAAAAGGAGCGGATCCCAGTGGAAAATATGTTAGCAATGGATAGCGGATACGAAATGGTAAATAATCACTTAGAAAGCCTAAAAGGAGGCAATAAAATGGAAGGCTCCATCAAATTAAACAACGATTCCTTTGACCTTAGCATTCCTGAAGAAAAATCAAAGAAACTCACGATTATCTTTAAATGTGCCCAGGCCAAGATTGAAAAAGCCTTACGACTACAGGACGTGGAACGGGACATCGAAAAAACAAAGGAATTCTACAGCTATGGCAGTTACATCGGATAAGCGCACAATTAGCATGAACACAAAAACAGAAATGCTACTTGCAAAAGAAATAGCCGTACTTGGACCGGTGCAAAGGAAAACGCGTAAGATCACAAGAAAAAGATAACCGCCTGAAGGATCGGAAATACCGATGCCTTGAGGCGGTTATCTTTTTCTTGTATCCTAAACAGAATGGCCCATCAATTATTGTAACCATAACCACTAGGGCTCTTCTTTTTTCTCTACCGGATAATTTTTTCTTTTCTGAGATACTTCATCATCCGCACCTCATGCTGGCGGGGATAAGGGTACCCCAGCGCCGTTGCCACTTCTTCTCCCAGCTCCTTAAACAGATGACAGGCAATCAGTAACGCTTCCCGGATACTGTCGTAGTCCCCGGCAGGGTAGCAATCTTTGTAAAGCGCCCAGTATTCCTTCGACAGATAGTGCTCGTAGTACTTTCCGTATTTTCCGGCGGAGACTTGAAAATTATGTTGCATGCCGAGCCACCAGTCCATCATTTTATGCAGGCTTTTGAGGGTGGTATCATAGTACATTCCCATCGCGTAGGGCAGTTCCCGTCTTAGGATCCCCTTCGCCACATTTTGCAGACACCAGTAAAAGTTGTCGGTGGCGCTTTCAAACTCCCCTTGGTGTGGTTTTCTCACCCAGTAATCCTGATCGGTGGGTGTCTCGCTCTTCGGGAGGATATTGTCCTTGTCCAGGATTTTGATCTTTAGCTTTTCCGACTGAAAGTGCCCTAAGCCTTCTTCGATGTTTTTCAACTGCAGATCAATCCGTACGCCGTCGCTAAATAGCATCAAATAGGCATAGGACTTGCTAAAGTCCCGGTCATAACCCAGTCCTCGATCGAGTTTGTCCGGCTCCTGAAGGAGATACAGATCCCCGAAAGTATGCAGCCACTCTTTGTCGTCGATAAAGGGCTTCGTATCCTCTACCATAAATACGATGTCGTAGTCCTGAAAGCGGTCCTGGGGGGCCTTGGGGTTGGCCCGGGAACCGTTTAGATAAACCGCCCGTATGCGTGGATCCTTAATGGTGGTACTCAGGATAATCTCGTAAACCATCTTCTCTGCCCTCATCAACATCTCCCCTTTACTAATTTTTCATCAGTATTTCTTTTTTGTCCCGCGGAAACTTCTCCAGACCGTAGCGAAAAGGCAACCGGGGCATCCTGTCTCTGTTCTTATATAAATAGTTAAATACCAACTCCGGATCCTGCTGGGACAGGACTTTCAGCATCCATCCGTAACCTTTCAGTACCAGATAATGCTCATCCTCCATCAACGCATCGGATACCAGCAGCGGATTGATCTGACCATACTTGTTTTTCTTAATCGGATAAATCAGCGAAACCGCAGCCCCCCGTCTTACCCAGAAGTCCGGATCCTTCGTCCATTTTAACCGCAATGCCGAGAAGTCTCCCTCCTCTTAGCCTTCCTTACTCACAAAGTGAGCGCGTAGGTGGGAGATGAATCGGTGGTTTTGAGCTTGAAAAATGGGTATAAATAAATCAGTAGATTCAG
>NZ_SUMG01000045.1 GCF_009910325.1 Isachenkonia alkalipeptolytica | reverse complement strand
TATAAAAACGAGCATTAGAATACTCGTTTTTAAAGAAATAAATGATATGAAACCCTGTATTTTTTAAGATTATTAGACAGGTCTTATTTAACTTTACAAAGTCTCATTTAGTTCTACAATTGACCAGTTTTCCCGGTCCCTTTTAGGGTTTCAGCAGTTTGTAATCTTCTTTTGTCAGGGCAATCTTTTGAAAAAGATCGGGACGCCGCTCCCGGGTAATCAAAAGGGATTCTCTTCGCCGCCATTTCCGAATTTTTTCATGATCTCCCGATAAAAGCACCTTCGGTACTTCTCTTCCTTCAAAGTTTTGAGGCCGGGTATACTGGGGATATTCCAAAAGACCGGAATAAATGGATTCCTCCTGGTAGGCTTCCGGGCTGGAAAGCACTCCGGGAAGCAGTCGACTGACGGCATCAATCATGACCATGGCGGGAAGCTCTCCCCCGGTCAGGACGTAATCCCCGATGGAGATTTCATCGGTTACAATTTTGTCAATAACCCGCTGATCCACCCCTTCATAGTGGCCGCAAAGAAAAATCAGCTCCGGTTCCCGAGAAAGTTCCATGGCCATTTCCTGGGTAAATGCTTTTCCTTTAGGAGACAGATAAATAGTTCTCGGGTTTTCCCTGCCCGTGTTTTTCAAAATATCCCGGTAAGCATCCACAATAGGCTGGGGCGTCATGACCATGCCGGAGCCCCCTCCGTAAGGATAGTCATCCACTTTTTGGTGCTTGTTGGCGGAGTAGTCCCGTATTTGGTAGTATTCAATGGAAAGCTTCTGATCTTCCCTTGCCCTTTTGATGATACTGCTGCCTAAGGGCCCGGAAAACATTTCAGGAAACAAGGTCATCACATGGATCTTCATGGAAGCATCCCCTCAATTAACTCCACTTTCATCTTACCCTTTTCCAGATCCACCTCTTTGATGAATTCCTTCGCCGCCGGAATCATAATTTCACCGTATTCCTCTCCCCGGACAACATAGACTTCACTGGGTCCCGCCTGAATAACATCTTCCAATACCCCCAGGGAGCCTTCCTTTTCACTTTCCACCTCTAAGCCGATTAAGTCCTGAATAAAATAAGTATCCTCTTCCAGGGTTTTTCTTTGGCTCTTATCAATATACAGGTGGCGGTTTTTAAAATGCTCCACTTCATTGATGTTGCCGTAACCCTTCAGATACAGAATGATAAAGCCTTTATGAAGCTGGACCCGCTCAATTTGGAAGAGCTGCATTTCCTTTGTTTTCGGATCTTCTATGTATAGATCGTCCAGATCATAAAATCGCTCCAAATCATCGGTTAAATGGCGAACCTTCAGCCCCCCCTTTATTCCATGAACATTAATGATTTCTCCTATAAGAATTTTTCCCATTTTAACACCTCTTAAAAATTTAAATTTTCCACTTGAAATGCACTTTAGGAACTTAAGCTTTATAAAAAAACAAAGGATTAGGGAACCCTAATCCTTACATAATTTCTACAACCACTCTTTTGTTTTCTTTAACCGCAGCCGCCTTTACCACGTTTCGGATCGCTTTGGCAATCTTACCCTGTTTTCCGATAACTTTACCCATATCCTCCGGGGCAACTCGAAGCTCGACGGTAACCGACTGGTCACTTTCCACTTCCTTTACCGTTACTTGGTCCGGATGATCTACTAAGGCTTTTGCAATTATTTCAACTAATTGGCTCATTTTAGTACCTCCTTATGAGGAAAACTATACAATACCGTTGTTTTTAAACAAATACTTTACTGTGTCTGTAGGTTGTGCGCCTTTGCCTAACCATTCCTTTGCCTTATCACCATTGATTTTAATTTCCTTTGGTGTAGATACCGGATTGTAGTATCCAAGCTCTTCAATGAATCGTCCATCCCGTGGAGATCTGGAATCAGCTACTACAATTCTATAGAAAGGTCTTTTTTTAGCACCCATTCTTTTTAATCGAATTTTTACTGCCATGTTTTTTCACCTCCTTACAATGCTCTGAATGTATTACATTTATTATCCAAAGAAAGGCATGTTCATCTTTCCGCCTTTTTTCTTTAGCTTATCCATTCCGCTGCCGCTAAACTGTTTCATCATTTTTCGGGTCTGTTCGAACTGCTTGATCAGTTTGTTTACCTGCTGAACGGAAGTCCCGCTTCCTGCGGCGATGCGTTTTCTTCTACTGCCGTTAATGATACCGGGGTTGGTTCGTTCGTCCTTGGTCATGGACTGTATAATCGCTTGAATGTGATTGAGCTCTTTTTCATCCACATTTAAGTTTTTCATTTGTTTACTGGGCACTCCGGGAAGCATATTAAGCATATCCCCGATGGGTCCCATGTTTCGAATCTGCTCCAGCTGATCCAGAAAATCATCAAAGGTAAACTGTTGGGACCGCAGTTTTTCTTCCATTTCCCTAGCCTTTTTCTGATCAAAGGAGGACTCCGCCTTTTCAATCAGGCTAAGCATATCTCCCATGCCGAGAATTCTTGAGGCCATACGGTCAGGGTGAAAGGCTTCCAACTCGTCGAGTTTTTCTCCCATTCCTACAAATTTTATGGGCTTGTCGGTGACGGCCCGTATGGATAGGGCGGCGCCTCCCCGGGTATCTCCATCAAGCTTTGTCAGAATCACACCGTTAATTTCTATGGTTTCATTAAATTCCTTCGCAACGTTCACCGCGTCCTGTCCCGTCATGGAATCCAGTACCAACAGTTTTTCATGGGGGTTTACTCCCTGATCGATTTCCTTTAACTCGTCCATTAAGTTTGCGTCAATGTGGAGTCGTCCGGCGGTATCGATGATTACCACGTCGTTGCCGTGTTTTTCCGCATGGAGAATGCTCTCCTTGGCAATGTTTACCGGTTTTTCTTTGTCTCCCATGGAGAACACGGGAACTTCCACTTGTTTTCCTACAACTTCCAGCTGATTGATCGCCGCCGGTCGATAAATATCACCGGCTACCAGTAAGGGTCGCTTGCCTTCTTTTTTCAGGAGTTTGGCCAGCTTGCCACAGGTTGTCGTCTTTCCCGCCCCTTGCAGACCTGCCATCATAATAACGGTAGGCGGTTTGTTGCTGAAATTGATTTTGCTCTGGGTCTCTCCCATTAAATGGGTCAGTTCATCTTTTACGATTTTGATCACGTGTTGTCCCGGGGTCAGGCTTTCCAGCACTTCATCCCCTACAGCCCGTTCTTTCACCCGGCTGATAAAATCCTTTACCACTTTAAAGTTGACATCTGCTTCCAAAAGGGCCATCTTGACTTCTCTCATGGCGGCGTTTACATCTTTTTCATCAAGTTTTCCCTTACCCTTTAGTTTGCTAAAGGTATTTTGCAGTTTTTCTGCTAATCCTTCAAATATCATATAAACACCTCGGGTTTTTTATTATTTACAATTGCTCCAGCTGCTCCCGGATTTTTTCAAAGGCCCTGTGAAGCATAGGATCCTGATCCCGGTGCTGAAGCTCTTCCATTTCTTTTAGTAATTCCTGAATTTTTTCTCTTCGTCCCTTATCCCCTTGGACCATTTGGAGTTTCTCTTCGTACTCAAAAAGTAATTTTTCCGTACGCTTAATATGGTCGTAAACCGCCTGTCGGGAAATTCCGATTTCCTCCGCAATCTCCGTAAGGGAAAGGTCGTAGTTAAAATACAGTTCAATAATATTTTGCTGGGTTTTCGTCAGCAGTTCCTGATAATAATCATAAAGTACTGACACTTCCACTTTTTTTTCAATCATGGGCATCTTCCTATCTTTCCGTAAAGCTTAACTGCTTTACAGATGAAAGTATAACGTATCCCAGGGCTCCTGTCAATAGATTGCGGGATTTTTTTTAGTCGAATATGATCCATATATGATAATGTCTTAATATATCACAAGTGACTATGTCCCAAATACTATTAAATCTATTATAATAGAACCTCAGGACTAAGAAATGAGGTGGACATAATCAGAAAGGTAATATTA
>NZ_SUMG01000044.1 GCF_009910325.1 Isachenkonia alkalipeptolytica | reverse complement strand
AGTTTATTAAGGTTACCCAAAAACATTATACCTTGGTAATTTCTGTATTTTACAAAATCACGATTAGCGCCAGCAATCTGGTGCTTATGTTTTAACTATTTAAGGACATTTTCTAAAAGGGT
This sequence comes from Isachenkonia alkalipeptolytica, assembly GCF_009910325.1. Classification (NCBI taxonomy): domain Bacteria; kingdom Bacillati; phylum Bacillota; class Clostridia; order Eubacteriales; family Clostridiaceae; genus Isachenkonia; species Isachenkonia alkalipeptolytica. The sequence goes on along the minus strand of NZ_SUMG01000044.1, from coordinate 4,199 downwards.
TGACAGCATTTCCCACAATTTATGCAAAATACTCCTTTACCAGGGCCACTAGGGCTGCTTCGCTTTCTATATGATTGATTTCCCGCTTTAGGGCGGCGCCGTGGGGTCTGCCCTTTACGTACCATCCCAGATGCTTTCGCATTTCTTTAACCGCGGTATGTTCCCCTTTATAGGCTACGGCTTTTTTAAGGTGCCGTAGGATCACTTCCCGGAAATCTTCGCTATGAAGCTCCGGCTTTTCCTTTCCTTCAATCACCCTTTTGATTTCCCGGAAGATGAACGGGTTTCCCCGAACCCCCCGGCCAACCATCACCGCGTCCACCCCGGTTTTTTGAAACAGGGCCTTGGCGTCCTCCCCCGTAAATACATCGCCGTTGCCGATCACCGGAATGTTCAGGGCCTTTTTTACCCGTCGGATGGCTTCCCAGTCCGCGGTGCCGGAGTAAAACTCCTCCCGGGTCCTTCCATGGATGGTCAGCATCTCGGCCCCGGCTGCCTCGGCGATGCCGGCGATTTCCAAATCATTGATGCCCTCGTCGTCCCAGCCCTTTCGAATTTTCACCGTCACCGGCTTGCTGGAAGCCTTCACCGCGGCTTCAATCACCGCTTTTGCTTTTAATGGGGTTTTCATCAAGGCGGCTCCGTCTCCGTTTTTGACCACCTTCGGGGCCGGGCATCCGAGATTCAAGTCCAGCAGGGTATGATCTCGGGGATTCAGTCTATTCACCGCTTCACCAATCACCTCCGGTTCCGAACCGAAGATCTGAATGCCGTAGGGCGTCTTCTCCTCCCCCGGCTCCCCCATATCCAGAAGGCCTTGGGTTTTTTTGTCCCCGTAGCACAGGGCTTTGGCACTGACCATTTCCGTGTAAACAAAATCCGCCCCTTCTTCGCTGCAGATCTCCCGGAAGGCCCGGTCCGTGATTCCCGCCATGGGGGCTAAGATGACTTTTCCCTTCATAAAATCCTTTACCATTTCTCTCCCTCTTTCATTGACCGCGACGCATATCATTGACACCGACTCACTTGATTGACAACGATTCACTTGATTGACACCGACTCACAGAAAAGCCAGGTAGCATCACCTGGCTTGTTTTTCCTGTATCTTTTTTTGTCGATCCTCTTCATTCCGTTGGAAAATAATTTGCAAGCCGTCCAGGGTTAAAAACTTATCGATTTTATCGATGCATTGGGTTTCACTATCGATTAGCGTCGCCAGCCCCCCGGTGGCAATAACCTTTACTCCATTGCTTTTGAACTCTTTTTTCATTTTCTTGACGATTTGTTCCACCAGACCGGCGTAACCATAGATAATCCCCGACTGCATGGAGTTTACCGTATTTTTACAGATGGTTTTTCCCGGCTTGATCAGTTCCACCCGGGGCAGCTTCGAGGCCCGTTGAAACAGGGCTTCACTGGAAATTTTGATACCCGGGGCAATGGTCCCGCCCAGATATTCGCCTTGGGAGGATATGGCACAAAAGGTGGTGGCGGTGCCAAAATCGATCACGATCAAGGGGCCGTTGTACTTTTCATAGGCGGCCACCGCATTCACGATCCTGTCCGCCCCGACCTGTCTCGGGTTATCGTACTTCACATTCATACCGGTTTTTACTCCGGGCCCCACTATTAAGGGATTAACTCCGAAAAGTTTGATTACGGTGTTCTCTAAGGAATGCATAAGATCCGGAACCACCGAGGAGATAATTACATCCTTTACTTTTCGTCTTTCCAGTCCTTTGTAACTGAAAAGCTGATCAATCAATACGCTGTACTCGTCTGAAGTTTTGTCTTTGTCCGTGCCAATGCGCCAAAAGTCCACCAGCTCTTTGCCTCGATAGACCCCTAAAACCACATTGGTATTTCCTATATCAATGACTAATAACATCGGTTCACCTTCTTACTCTGTCTTTAACACTTTTTCGGATACGATGGATCCGGTATTTCTTTGCTGAAATTCTGTTGTTTCTGTTGTTTCTGTTGTTTCTGTTAAATTTTCATATATTATGATCCTACATGAATAATCTGCTCAATATAGTATGATCTTACTTAAATAATCTGCTTTTCTCTAAGGATTTCAGTACCGCCAGGACAATAACCCCGGAGGCAATCATTTCCGCAATACCATTGGTTGCCGCTACCGTGAGGACCACGGACAGTGGAAGATATCCAAAGGCATAAACCAAGCTCAGTACGCCGACGGTATTCGTTGCCGTGCCCAGCACCGAAGCCCCGACAATGGCTGCGCTTTTTCCTTTAGCAGAATTCATTTTAAATTTTTCGATTAACGTCACTTTGATTCCCACATAACTGTAATAGCTTACCACGCCGATTAATAACCTCGGTAAAATCGCGATAATGGGATTGGCAAAAAACGGGTTGTTCGCTCTTAAAAAACTGCTGACACCGAAGATCAGTCCCACTAAGGTTCCGGTAATCGGACCTCCTAAAATCGCTGCCATGATTGTGGGAATATGCATCGTCGTTGCATTAATTCCCGTAGGCAGGGGGATAAAACCGATCGGGGTCATACTCAGCACAATGGATAGGGCTCCCAACATTCCTGCCAGAGTCAGTCCCTTTGTACCCAGGGCCTGCTTTCTTGTGAAACCACCCATGCTGTGAAGTCTTGAATCTGTTGACATTGCTTTTTCTGACATTTTCACGCACCTCCGCTCCGACTCTTCTATAAGATGCCGGTCGTATTTTTTTGTTTCCTTCAGTGAATCTCCTAGTCCAGCTGGATATGCCGGCTATTTTCACCGTATTAATTGTAACAGTTTACCGTAAATAATTCAATAAAAACTTTTCCTCCGGCCTTAAGGATTATGAATATCCCCCAAGCCCTCTCACAGACACTTCCCCGGAACTCAGCACTTCCTCCTCGCCGCTTTCATAGCGGACCTTTAAGAATCCTTCCTTTGTGATTTCCACGGCTTTTCCCTGTTTTTTTTCCTCGCCCCGGAGGATGATCACTTCTTTTCCCAGGACCGCCGAGCGGTTTTCTAAAATCCCGTGGACTTCCCCCAGGGTTTTTTCCCGGGTAAAGCCGTGGTAAAAGCGGAAAAATTTATTTGCCGCCCTTACAAACAGTTCCTTTCTAGAGACCTTTTCTCCCTTTTCTAAATACAAAGAGGTGGCCCGGTCCTTTAACTCCCCGGTAAAATTCGGGGTGTTCACATTGATCCCGATGCCCACAATAATATAATTGATCCCGTCGGGCTCCCCGGATACCTCGGTTAAAATCCCCGAAACTTTTTTTCCCTGTACCAGAATGTCGTTGGGCCACTTGATCCTCGCCGGCAGGCCCGTTACTTCTTCAATGGCCTCCGCCACCGCTGCTGCGGCGATCCCGGTGATTTTAAAGCTCTCTTCCATGGTGATCCGGGGTCTTAAGAGCATGGAGAAAAAAAGCCCGGCCCCCTTGGGGGAATCCCAACTCCGTCCCAGTCTTCCCCGTCCCTTTTTTTGCTCTTCGCTGAGGACAATCATTTCATCGGGATAGTCCCGGGCATTTCTTTTTAAGTGATTGTTCGTGGAATCAATGGACTGATGCACCTCCACTTTTTTTCCCAGGGATTTTTCCAGCTCATAGGCCAATAACCGGTCCTCCTCAATGGTTAGTTGATAGCCCTTGTTCGGTACCGAGGTTATTTGATAGCCCTCCTCCTTTAAGGTTTTCATATGCTTCCAGATGGCGGTGCGGGAAACGCCGAACTCCCTTCTGAGCACCTCTCCGGAGGTGAACTCTCCCTGATGATTCAATAAGTATTCTAAGATTTTTTCCTTCATGGCCTGTGGCTCCTTTCTTAATTTCTTCTATGTAAAAACAAAAGAGATAAACAAAGGATTTTGTTTATCTCTTCCGATAAGATGACAAAAACTCCGTCCCGCTGTCACCCGCTTTTGCTAGCCGCCGAAGAGGGAGAGCATGACGCCGGCGGCGACGGCGGAGCCGATGACGCCGGATACGTTAGGTCCCATGGCGTGCATCAAGAGGAAGTTGCTGGGGTTTTCCTTTTGGCCCACGCTTTGGACCACCCGGGAGGCCATGGGTACCGCGGATACGCCCGCAGCGCCGATCAGAGGATTGATGGCTTTTTTCGAGATCTTGTTCATCAGCTTAGCGATGATCAGTCCCGAAGCCGTACCTACCCCAAAGGCCACAACGCCCAGAACAATGATTTGAATGGTTTCAA
>NZ_SUMG01000043.1 GCF_009910325.1 Isachenkonia alkalipeptolytica | reverse complement strand
GTTAATATTACCTTTCTGATTATGTCCACCTCATTTCTTAGTCCTGAGGTTCTATTATAATAGATTTAATAGTATTTGGGACATAGTCACTTGTGATATATTAAGACATTATCATATATGGATCATACGGATTCAATTGCAAGAACCCTTTTATTTGACAAAATAAAACAATGCAGTTATACTGAAAACATTCACAAATGCAAGTGGCTTGCATTTAATAAATTGTAAAGGAGTGAATTCAATGAGTCATATTCATATTCCCGACGGAATAATCCCCAATCTCTGGTGGATTGCAGGCTACATACTTACTGCAGTGATGATTTTTATTCTGATTAAAAAAATTGGAAACCAGGATATGGGAAAGAAAGTCCCACTGGCAGGCATGTCCGCAGCCATTATGTTGGTAGGAATGTCCATCCCCTTGGGCTTTATCCCCCTGCATTTCAGTCTCGCTGTGCTGGTGGGGATTCTGGTGGGTCCCAGCATCGGTTTTATCGTTGTTTTTACCGTCAACATCATCCTGGCCCTTTTCGGTCACGGAGGAATTACCATTGTGGGAATCAACACCTTGATCATCGGTTCCGAGGTCATTATCGGATACTATCTGTTCCACGGCCTGGCTAAGAACTGGGGCCGAACGAAAGCGGCGGCGGGAGCAACGGTGGTGGCTCTTCTGATATCCCTAACCTTGATGGTGAGTCTCGTAGGCGCTACCGTAGGCCTGCCGGAAGCCTTACCCCACGACGACCACGACCATTACCACGAGGATGAGGAAGACCATCACCACGACGACGAGGAAGACTATCACCATGAGGATGAGGAGGATCATTACCATGAGGATGAGGAAGACTATCACCATGAGGATGAAGAAGATCATTACCATGACGATCATGACGAAGGCTTTATCGAAGCAGTACAAGACCTTGACTACTTCGTTTTAACCGGCTGGGCTGCCCTGATTGGGATCCTGGTTATCGGAATCGGTTTAGAGGCTACCGTCACCGCATTAATCGTTCGGTTTTTATGGAAGGTACGGCCGGATCTATTGAAACATTAATTACACCAACATCAAAGACCGGCGGCTCCCTGGAGCTGCCGGTCTTTTCTTATTTCCCTCTACTTATAGTTATAACGTCACCTATAAGTACGCTTCATCCTTTTGTCCCCATCAGAAAAATCTTTTTATCTCCCTTACTCTCGTAGGCCGCCTTTAATACATACAGGCTGCCGGTAAAAAATCCTAAAATCATCATCGCCGCAACCCATAGTATGATTGCTGAGGTTTTCTCCTCTCGAAGAACGATCCATATGGAAAACAAAACAAATCCTACATATAAATCCACGAGGGAGACGATCCCCCAGGGATTTTGTAAAAGCGCCCCGCCGTCCTCGGTAAAGCTTCCGTTAATGAAGGCACTCCCGATTACCACGGTCATGGCCCCCACCCCGAGCCACCCAAGTAGTTTAATCCATCTCATAACTGTCGGCCTCCTCTTATATCCATTCTTGTCCAATCCCCCCGGTTGTAACCCCTAGGAAAAAAGATGCTTGATCCATTCAGCCGGTTTATAAAAGAACATTCTCGGTGCACCGTAACCCATCACTCTTTTGATGGCCATCCGCATGTCCGGATTATAGCAGTGGGTCAAACATCTTCTGCAGGAAGTTTTTTTCTCACCGTAGGGACAGTTTTCCAGTCTTTTATGGGCATAGTCCAATAGGTTTGAGCAGTGTTTACAGAGGTCTTTCTTCTGTGGGTGTTTTTTATCGCAGTAAAAACGAATCATATCGGCGACGATCCTTTTTTCCCTGTGGATCTTTCCCATGGATTCTCCTCCTTCGCCCGGATATATTTCTCCTTTGAAGCCCCTGTCCTCGGGAGACCTCCTTTTCAAGGATTTTTCATTATTAGATCCTAAAGGAGGATAATAAAAGGTTTTCATCCCCCATCATCGTCTTACCGTTTAGGGTTTTCACCTCTTCTTTTACGGTGGCTAATTGCTGCAAGGACTCCATCTCAACCCCCGGAGCGTTCCCGGCGATCAAACGCATCAGTATATTTTCTTTTTTCTTCGGATAAAAGCTTACCTGCAGTTTTTCTTCCCCCAGGACTTCCTTCAGATAAAGCAGGGCGTCATCCAGACCTCCGATTTCATCACATATTCCCTGATTGATCCCATCGATCCCGGGCCATATCCTGCCCTTTGCCACGGCCTCCACCTCATCTTTGGAAAAGTTCCGCTCCTTGGCCACTTTATCTTTAAAGCCTTCATAGATGTGATCAATCTCTTTCATGATCAACGCCTCATCATTTTTGTCCCGTTTCCGCCAGACAGACATCAAATCCGCATAGGCTCCATCTTCTATTCCGTCATGGTTAATCCCTTTATCTTCCAAAAAGGTTTTTAGATAGAATAACATGGTAATTACTCCGATAGATCCCGTGATGGTACTTCGCTGGGTATAAATTTTCGATCCCGGGATGGAAATGTAGTATCCTCCCGAACCTGCCACTCCGGTTTGCACCACCACTAAGGGTTTTTTCTCCTTGAGCTTTAACAAGGCCTGATAAATTTCCGCCGAGGCGGTGGCGGAACCACCCCCGGAGTTCACTTTAAAAACCACTCCATGGATTTTTTTGTCCTCCCGTAAGGCTTCTATCTCCTTTACCATACTGAGGTCTCCAATGGCAGGGCCCATCAGCCCTCTTTTTTGACTCTCCCCGTCAATAATATTTCCGTCAAAGCTGAGAACCCCTACTTTCTTTCCTCGGCCATAGGCTTCCTCCAACACTTTGATTTTTTCCTCTTTCACCTTATCGATCTTCCATATCCGAAGTAAATCCTCCTGATAGGCGATTTTGGTAATGATGTTTTTATCCAAGGCTTCCTGCATTCTTAAGCTTTTCCCCTCTTTTAAATCTTGAAAGAAATTATCCGGTAAGGCTAAATTTTTAACCACGGTTTCTTCCAAGGTTTCCAGGATCCTTTTTAAAACAAGACCATAGGCTTCCCGTTGTTCCTTTTCCATCTTCGATGTGCGAAAGGAATCCGCCGCTCCTTTGTATTCTTTTCGCCGGTATACATCCACCTTCACACCGAAACGGTCCAGCAGTCCTTTATAATAATTTCGCTTCATGGAAGAGCCCAGATGCATGATCACGCCGTCTTCCGGCATAATTCGATGATGACAGAAGGATGCAATAAACAGCTCTTTCAATTCATAGGATTTAGCATAACAATAAAGGGTTTTTCCATGGCTCCGCAGTTTTTCCAGTCCTCGGCCCAATTCTTCCAACTGCCCGGGATAAACTTCAAAATCCGACTCGAGAATGAAATATATTTTTTGCAGACTCTTTTTTTCCAGGATCCTCTCCACCATCACTTTCCAACGATCCATGGAAAATTCCTTGTCCTGATCAAGAATCGGGTTGGTCTTATATAAATTTTTCGACTCCACCCCGCGGCCCTTAAAATGAATTTTTACATGTTTCATAAACTACCTCCTTATCAATTTCGTCCATAAGCGTACCTACTGTTATATTCGATATTTCTTTAGGTTTTTCCTGCAAAAGCCGGGGTTAATTGCAATATTTTTTTCCGCTTTTGAAATCAGAGAAAATCAAGGGTTCCTATTGATATTTCGTGTAGCTAACTATATAATAGTATAATGAGCTATAAAAACTTAAATCCCATCATAAAAAAATTCATATTTGTTGTTTTCTTATACGGTCTTACCTCCGCATCTTTTAATGGTTTTTTCGGCATCTATATCATCGAACTGGGCCATCCTGAAAGCTTGGTCGGAACGATTTTATCCCTTCGAAGACTTTCGGTAGGATTGTTTACCTTTTTAATTGCCTTTATCGCCGGTCGAATCGGACATAAGCGCACCCTGATAATGGGTCTGTTAACCGTGGGGATCAGTAGTATTTCCATTGCCCTAGTGGAGACCGTTCCATTAATCAAAGGGATTGCCGTAATTTTCGGATTTGGTCAGGCGGCCATGATGACCGTGGAGTCCCCTTTCATTTACAATCAGGCTACGGAAGCGGAAAGGGTGCATGCCTTTAGTTTAACCTTTGCAACCCGAAATGCCGCTTTTATGGTCGGGTCGCTCTTTACCGGATTTCTTGCGGATCTCTTTGCACAGTCCCTAGGACCGGGACCCGAATCCATACGCTACGCTTTAATTTTGGTAAGTGCCACGAGCCTTATTGCCATCATTCCCCTGGGTCTGTTAAAACCCAAACCGGAAAAAGCGGTGAAACGTTTGGATTTTCAAGAATTCAAAGGATTTTTCACGAAGTTGAATATCTCCTTTTTATTCTATACCGGATTGATCGGTCTTGGGGCGGGCATGGTGGTTCCTTTTTTCGGTGTGTATTTACGATATATGTTGGAGACTACCGAAGGCGTCGTCGGTCTCATCCTGAGCTTTGCCCAGCTGGGTACGGTTTTCGGAAGCCTCAGTGTTCCCATTTTAGGCAAGCGCATCGGAACCTATAAAACCATTGTTGCCACCCAACTTTTAAGTATTCCCCTGCTCATTGCCATCGGCGTTCCCCAGGGGATAGTCATCGTGGCCATCGCCTTTTTTCTCCGAAGTTCTCTAATGAACATGGGCCAGCCTTTAATCCGTAATATCTCCATGCATATTGTACTGGAACACCATCGCCCCCTGATGAGTTCCATGCGGGCCATGATCAACAATCTGACCCGGGCCCTGGGCATTTTTCTGGGAGGCTGGATTATGGAAAATTTCAGCTATAATACCCCCTATGCCTTTACCATTACTTTTTATCTGCTGGGAACCCTGGTTTTTTATCACTTGTTCAAACATAAGCTCCAGGATAAAGAACCCTAGATTTTATCATTGCCCACTGTTTTGATAGGATCCTTTCCTATTTATAGTTTGTGACATACTCCCACCACTTATAGAAGTGGGGGCTTCTCGTTCGAGTAGCCTACCGGCTACAGCATAAGCGAGCTAACCCCGTGTGCCCCACGGTTTTATGTAGAAGTTATGCCAATGTCATACGCA
>NZ_SUMG01000042.1 GCF_009910325.1 Isachenkonia alkalipeptolytica | reverse complement strand
GCGTATGACATTGGCATAACTTCTACATAAAACCGTGGGGCACACGGGGTTAGCTCGCTTATGCTGTAGCCGGTAGGCTACTCGAACGAGAAGCCCCCACTTCTATAAGTGGTGGGAGTATGTCACGGAATTGATTCTTAGTTGATTTTTATCAGGGAAGGAGGAAGACAAATGATTATTAAGGGCAAGTATAATGAAGCCAAGGTGTTCAGCGATGAGCTGGAAGAACAGACCAAGGATCAGATTCAAACCCTATGCGATCAGTGGTTTTTAAAGGATGCCAAAATCCGGGTGATGCCCGATGCCCATGCGGGTATGGGATCCACCATCGGAACCACCCTAACGGTTACGGACAAGGTCGTGCCCAATCTGGTGGGCGTGGATATCGGCTGTGGCATGCTGACGATTCCCATAGGCAAAAAGGAAGTGGACTTAAGAAAACTGGATATGTATATCCGCGGGAACATTCCCAGCGGTTTTAAAAACCACAAAAAGCCTCAGACCGATTATGTTAAGGAAATTAAGAGTCTTAGGGCACTCTCCGCCTTGGATAAAAGTGCGGAGGAGTTTAACAAGGCCCTGGGCAGTCTCGGAGGGGGAAACCATTTTATTGAAATAGACCGGGATGACCAGGGGGAGCAGTATCTGGTTTTTCATAGCGGCAGCCGGAATTTAGGGAATCAGATTGCAAGACACTACCAGAAAATGGCCCAGAACAATCTAAAGGATCAGAGGGAAGTCCCTAAAGACCTTTGTTACCTTGAGGGGAAACAGTTGGAGGATTATTTGCATGATATGGATGTCATCCAACGCTATGGTAAAGTGAATCGGGAAGTGATGGCCAGGAAAGTCCTGGAGGAGTTTTTCAACCGGCCCTTTGTTTTGGAGGAAAGTTTTCATACCATTCATAATTACATTGACTTGAAGGATAAAATTCTAAGAAAAGGGGCCATATCGGCGAAAAAAGGGGAGAAGGTGTTGATCCCCATCAATATGAAAGACGGCAGTCTTCTAGGAGAGGGACTCGGGAATGAAGACTGGAATTATTCGGCCCCCCACGGGGCGGGAAGGCTGATGAGCCGAAAAGAGGCGAAACGTCAGCTATCCATGGAGGCCTTTAAGCAGTCTATGAAAGGGGTGTATTCCTCTTCAGTGTCTTCGAAGACCATTGACGAAGCCCCCATGGCTTATAAACCCATAGAAGAAATACTAAAGCATATTCACCCTACCCTGGTGATCCTGAAACACCTGAAACCCATATATAATTTTAAGGCGAGCTGATGGAGGAAGGGGGAGAGCCCCCGGCAGTACTTAAGTCGGGGGTTGATCTTTCAAAGCGTGTAATAATCAGGTATAATAAGTATTGGATACAATTGTACTGCGATAGAAAATAATGAAACGGGAGGACTATCCATGGATTATTGGCCTTTTTTTTGGTTTATTTTAGGACTGTTACTGATAATTAAGGGGAGCGACTGGTTTGTAGAAGGGGCCGTGTGGATTGCAAGGGCCCTGAAGGTTTCCGACATTATGATCGGAGCAACCTTGGTCAGTCTCTGTACAACTTTACCCGAGGCGATGGTATCGACGAACTCCGCACTGAAGGGAAATACGGATATGGCCATGGGAAATGTTCTGGGATCCATTGCCTTTAATTCCGGCGTGGTGCTGGCCATAATTCTGATTTTCACCCAACCGAAAATCCGGTATGCTAAAAATCTTAAAAAGAATAGTAAAGAACTCCTTTTTTTAATCGGTGCTGTGTTTCTTTTAGGACTGGTATTCGGTGAAATCCACCGCTTTGCAGGAATTTTGCTTCTTATTTATCTTGGGGTTTACTTGCTAAGAAACGTGGTGGAAGCTCGAAGGATTCAGCGGGAGGAAAGACTGGAAAGGGAAACCGGTGAGCCTGAGAAGGCAAAAAAGGTTAAGCCGGGGAAAAAAGAGGTACTGCACTCCGTCCTTATTTTCACCCTGGGCCTGGGAATGACCGTGTTGGGAGCGGAGCTGCTGGTAAACAACGGAGAGATCATCGCCCAGCGTCTAGGGGTGCCGGATTTGATTATCGGCCTTACCATGACCTCCGTGGGCACCTCCCTACCGGAGCTGGTTACCGCCATTTCCGCCATAAGAAAAAAAGCCCAGGATTTATCCGTGGGCAATATTATGGGGGCTAATATTTTAAATATTATTTTAGTAATCGGAATCATGGCCACCATAGAACCGGTGACCATGAATCTAAGCATTCTAAGCTTTCATCTTCCCTTCGCCCTGTTTATTACCGTGACCATTATGATTTTTGTTCACAGCCGAAAAAAACAGCTGACGAAGAACATGGGGCGGTCATTGTTAGGATTTTACGGAATTTACCTGGCGGGGATTTTACTCACGACCCTTTAACAGCTCCTCGATGGTGCCATGGGTTTCATAGCCCTCTTTAAAGGTTACAAGATTTGCCGGTTCTCCGTCCAGGGCTTTAGCCAATTCCCCGGCGATTCTTTCCGTGGTGTTTTCGTCCTCTGCAGGGAGCTGTTTTAAAATTTCATCCTTTTGAGCAATCCAAATATGCCGCCAGTTTCTCAGGGCGATGACCCCTTTTTCTCCAATAAGAGTCAGGGAGAGGAAATCTTCCCGGCCCACATCACAGAGTCCGTTGATTAAAACGTTGACCCCGTTGGAAAGGCATCCCGTGGCCAAAAGCTCCCGCTCTGAAAGCTCTTCATCCCCGGGATACTTTATTTGGGAGTGGATATCAAAAATATTGCCGTAAAAGCGGTGGATTAATTGAATGTAATGGGTGAAAACCTCCCGGGTAAATCCTCCTTGCTCCTTGGTATCGATCCAGGGATTTTGCTGCCAGTGGCGGGGCCATTCCGCAAAATATCCTATAAGCTCCACTCGGCGAAGCTTACCGATGAAATTTTCCTGGATCAAATTTTCCGCTTTTTTAACCGCATTGGAATAGGGCAGGGGGAAGTTCATTGCATTGATAATTCTTTTTTCCTGGGCTCCGGTATACAGTTCTAAGGCTTCTTTTGTGGAATTGGCCAGAGGCTTTTCGCAGAAGAAGGCTTTTCCCGATTGGATGATGTTCATTCCGATTTCGTGGTGGTGTTTCGGGGGCACGGCTAAATAAACCAAATCCACCAAAGCGTTATCAAGGATCTGCTGGTAATGATCCACCATGGTCAGATCATATTTTTCTCCCATTTCCTTCAGTCGATCAGGGTTATTATCGGTAATCTGGATAATTCGAAACCTGGGATTTTGGTTAAAGGTTTTAATTAACCGCTCTCCTACGACACCGACACCAATAATACCTACGTTATAAACATTTTTCATAAACACACCTCACTTTAACATTTTTGGGAAAGGATTTTGAATATTCCGATGATAGGTGTATTATCTCATAATTTTTACCAAAGGTCAATTTTAAATAACCTTAGGAAAGTGCTATTTCTTAAGGGGTATAGTATAATAAAAGGAGATATTCAAAAGGAAAGGAGCCGGTTTTATGGAGAATTATCGAAGGATCACCTTGAATAAAGAAGGGGAAGACTACCTGTATCAGCAACTGGCCCGGCAGCTGATGGAAATGATGGAGGAAAAAGTGATTAAAGGAGAGGAACGGCTCCCTTCCATCAAGACATTCGCCGAGTTTTTAGGGGTGAATATCGCTACGGTGGTCAGAGCCTATGAAGTCTTGGAAGAAAAGGATTACATCTTAAAAAAGTCGGGAAGCGGATGCTTTGTAAAGTCCCGGGAGGAAAGAATTCTTAATTTCGCCAGCGGCACCCCCTCCTATGATTTCTTTCCCATCGAGGATTTTAAAAAAATCATTAATCATGTAATGGATAAGGACGGAGCCAAAGCCTTTGAATATACCCAGGGTCAAGGGGATCCGGAGCTGCGCAGGGAACTGCGGTTATACATTCAAAAATATAACATTCAAAGCCACGAGGAACAGATTCATGTGATTTCCGGGGCCCAGCAGGGAATTGATCTGATCGCTAAAGCCCTGCTTTCCCAAAGGGATACGGTGATTATTGAAAACCCCTCCTACACCGGAGCCATTGGAGCCTTTAAATCCAAAGGGGTTCGGTTGAAGGGAGTTCCTATAAAAAACGACGGGATCGATCTTAAAAAGTTGGAAGAAACCATAAAACAAACAACCCCTAAACTATTATATGTGATGCCGAATTTTCAAAATCCTACGGGAACCTCCTACAGCAGTTATCAAAAGAACAAACTCCTGGCTTTGGCCAAGGAATATGATTTTTATATTTTAGAGGATGATTATTTAAGCGATTTGAGCTTCTATTCCCAGGACAACAGAACCCTCAAAAGCATGGATAAGGAAAACAAAGTGATTTATTTAAAGAGTTTCTCGAAGATCTTTATGCCCGGTCTTCGCTTGGGATTTTTAGTGGTGCCCGAGGAACTTCAGTCCTCCCTGCGGGAAGCTAAGCTGATTTCCGATATCTCCACTTCCGGACTGCTACAGCGGGCCCTGAAGGAGTATATGGGTCAAGGGCTTTGGGGGAAGCATATTGAGGCTCTGAAAAATCTTTATCAAAAACGTTTTGACCTGGCGATGAAAGAAATTTCTGCACAAATGCCTGGAAATGTGAAATTCACCTTTCCCAAAGGGGGTCTGAACTTCTGGTTTGAGCTTCCCGAAGGAATGAGGGAGCAGGAATTTATCAGCCAGTTGGAAGCTATGAATATCATTGTGGCTCCGGGACATCTGTTTTTTCATGAACCCTCCCATAAGTCTTATTTCCGTATGAGTATTGCCAATGTGGAGGATAAGGATATCCCCCGGGGGATGGAAAAGATTACGACACTGATTCGATGGGAATCAGCAGAGAGAAAGAAGGTTAAAGATCCCCTGATTCTGTAAAAGTTGGTTGAGCCCCTTCTAAAATGTTTACTTACTGAAAAACCGGGCAAGTATATACTATATAAAAATTATAGAATGAGGTGGTTTAATGAAAATTTATACAAAAACCGGAGATAAAGGAAAGACCAGTTTATTTGATGATACCCGGGTGGATAAAGACTCCATAAGGGTGGAAAGCTATGGAACCATTGATGAGCTGAATTCCAGCATCGGACTTGCCAGAAGTTTTATCAAGGATGAGGAAATCCGTCAAATTCTTTTCGATATTCAACGAAGTCTCTTCGATGTGGCGGGGGAGCTGGCTACCACAAAGGGAAAAGATTTTCCGGAAAAAATCGAAGAAAAGGACATTAAGCATTTAGAGGGGATCATTGATTATTATCTGGAAAAGATGACAAAGGAAGAAAAGTCCATGTTCATTGTTCCCGGGTCTAATCAGGAAAGTGCCGCCCTGCATATGGCAAGGACCATTTGTCGCCGGGGAGAAAGAAGGATGCTTACCCTCAGCAAGGAAGCGGAAATTCGCATGGAGGTTATCCGCTACGTCAATCGTCTGTCGGATGTTCTTTATGCAATCGCCCGGTTCTTGGAAACCAACCTATCCTATGTGGATTTTAACCGCAATGCCGAGAAGTCTCCCTCCTCTTAGCCTTCCTTACTCACAAAGTGAGCGCGTAGGTGGGAGATGAATCGGTGGTTTTGACCTTGAAAAGTGGGTATGAATAAATCAGTAGATTAAG
>NZ_SUMG01000041.1 GCF_009910325.1 Isachenkonia alkalipeptolytica | reverse complement strand
ACCGGCCATCAATGGCGAATAAAGACAGTAAAAGACAATAGGGGGTTTTATCTATGGCAGGGTACAATTTACAACAGTTATCAGAGGTAACAGGCATACCGAGGTCCACCGTTGCATATTACAGGGACAAATACCGCCAATATTTCAATATGAAGGGTAAAGGCAGGAATCGAAGGTATTTAGAACCAACGGAAGAAGTGTTGTTATTGATTGCCGAACTATCAGCCGACAATAAAAGCCAACAGGAAATTGAGGAAGCCTTACAAGAGCAATTCCAACAGATACATGATATAGAAGAAATCCGACAGGATAGCCGGGGAACAGGACAACAGTTGGAAAAATCCCTTGCTATTATTACCGAATCCCTGCAAGTAATGGCAGAACAGAAAAAGGAAATCGAGGACTTAAAAGACAGAGTAAGACAGCTGGAAAAGAAAGCCCTGGAAGAAGAAAAGCAGGAAGCACCGGAAAGGAAAAACTTCTTCCAGCGGTTACTGGGGAAATAATAGCAACGTGGGGAAGGGAAAAAGTGGCCATCATTCCCGGGGGTATGGTATAGCATAGGGAATAAAAGTTATAGTGAATAACGCCCTATTTTAACGGGGTAACAGAGCATGAACGGGCAATGCTAAGGGTATATAGTAAGGTGGCCTTAAAGGGCCTTCTATGGCCTTCTATGGGTATGTGTGAAGGTGTACCCGTAACAGTTGAAAATAGCTAGAGGTATGAAATTAATACTTCCGGGGGTAAACTACTAATAAATACTAAGGTAAAAGCAATAAATTGAGTCCATAAAAAGGGCCGATATTATGAATAAATCATGTATAAACTATGAATATTGATGAATATTTGTATAAAAAAGCATAGTTGGAAAAGTGGCCAAACCAACTATATAGTATTTGCAAAGGGCAGGGGGATTATGAGCCCATTTTAACTATACCCAAAATGTAGTTTTAGGGAATAGTTGTCTTTATTAACTTTACTTTCCCCATATCATCAAGTTATGAAATAAATATATTCCTTGTAAACAAAGAGTATATATAGTATAATATAAATATAGGAGGTGGAAAGGTTGAAAATACAGCAAAATATAAATATTAAACTTGATAAAGAAATTCACAAAAGACTGAAAGCAATAGCGGCGATGGAAGGAAGCACCATGCAAGAAGTACTGGAGAAGGTTATCAATGACTATGTAAAGCGTAGATGGAAAAAAGAAATGGAGGGGTAAAGGTGGAGTATTTAGATATTAAGAAATTAGCAAAAATGATGAAAACTGATGAGTATAAGAATTTCACAGATGAAGAACACGACAAGCACCAGGAACAGCGACAACGTGCAGGGGTCTATTACCTAGACCAGTTGGCGGCAGAGTACAACGGAATTAATGACAGATTGAAAAGTGAAACGGATCCGGAGAAGCGGAAGGAATTGCAGATTAAAAAAGACTTTATCGAGTCTTTAAAATAAGGAGGTGTAAGGGTGGCAAACAGTTTGAAGTGTGCTAAGTGTGGCGGAGGCCTTGAATTAGCTATATGGTACGATGGTATAGACGATAAAGGCTATGATATACAGCTAAGTTGTAAGGTGTGCCCCTATACCTACCCCATAGCGAGAACATCGAAACAAGGGGAACTGGACACCGTAGCAGTAGAACCATACAAATAAAAAATGGGAGGTTGGAAAAATGAAAATTATCAGAGAAGATTTTGGAGTGAAAATGGAGAAGGTACAGAGTATTACCACCGAGGGCAATAAGTACATAAATACCGGATATACAGGAAAAAGAAAGCAATAAGAAAGATAGCCTCTGAAGTCCCTACCCAGCAATTGGATTAAATGGTATGATAAAATAAGTAAGAAAAGAAACATGAGATAGAATGCGAAAATAGTTTTATGTTACAATATAAAAAAGAACAAAAAAAGTGGTCCCTATAAGATGTTGGTAGCATCTAGGGACCGGTTCCACCACCACAGCGGAATGTAATTCAATTTGTAATACAATTATATCATGATAATTTCAGTATAGCAACACCGTAATATCATGATGTTAATATTACATATCAGAATCCCGTTGTAGGTGTAAAACACTTATTAGCGGGGTTTTTTATTTACCCCGAGAAAGGGGGACTCTATGACAAAGGACATTTTTCTTAATGAGCTTTTCAGTAATAGCAAAGATTTAATAGAAATTAGAGAGATAACCAGCGACAGAGAAGAATCAAAGCAACACTTTTTCACACTATCCCAGGCATTAGAGTATGAGCCGCCAAAAGACACCAATGTATATATAGGGGTATATGCAAGGGCAGGAAGGAACGGAACCGCCCGAGGTTGTAGAAGCACAGGGGCATTATGGTTGGATTTTGATAACATGGAAAAAGCCGAAGCCCTGGAGAGGATAGAGAGGGCCGGACTTCCCAAACCTTCTATAATTATCAATAGTGGCCATGGAATACATACCTATTGGATATTGAAACAACGGGCAGGGAATGAAGCCTTGAAACTTATTCGAGTAATGGCAGAGAACACCGGGGCCGATTTATCAGCAACGGACAAAGCCCGAATAATGAGGTTGCCGGACACAATGAATATAAAAGAGGAACCTATCCCTTGCAAGGTTGTAGAAATCAGCCATAAGCAATACAAGTTGCAGGATATAGCGGAAGCCCTGGAAGTCGATTTAAGCAAAGAAGAACCAAAAGCACAGCCCGTGGATATAGGGCAAGTAGAAAGGCCATGTATAAAGGCCATGTTACAAGGTGTAGGCAAAGGCCACCGGAACTTTGCACTAGGTAGAATCACAAAGTATTTACAGATAACAAAAGGATTTACAAAGGCCAAAGCCCTAGGGGTTGTTATCCAATGGAATAAGAACTGTAAGCCTGCAAAGTCGAACGAAGAAATAAAGGCCGATTTCAGCCGATACTGGCATGGGGATTATAGCCTACTAGGTTGCAAGATACCCAAGGCCCGAGAACAGGCCATATTATCCGAGTATTGCAATAAAGAACAATGTAGTATAGGCAACAGCATAGGCCATTTACAATTAGATAATTCGACAAAATATAACAACAGGCTTTTTAATTACTATGAAGAATTAAGCGGTTATGACTTAATAGCTTATGGAACACTTCTTAAATACCCGCAGGGACTTAATAGAGGACAGCTTACAGAGAAGTTAACAGCAAAGGCAACTAATAGCCCTTGCATGACTGATAAGACGTTGAAAAAGTCGCTAGATAGACTAAAAACAAAAGGATTAATTGAGGTAATGGCAATAAGCAACAGCAAGACTAATTTTAACAATTACTTTGCAAAAGCCAAACCACAAGGAACTTATGGCATGGGTTACACCATAGTAAGCAACGGGGCAATAATGGGAGCCATTAACAAGATAATCACACCGGGACAGTTAAAAACCTATGTATTGCTTTTAAAATATGCTTATTCAAAGGGAAGTTGCTTCCCGTCCACATTAAGATTAGCAAAGGATATGAGGACAAAACAGCCGAATGTAGTAAGGGAATTATCAGCACTAGAAAAAGTCGGTTACATTGAAAAATTATATAATTATGAAGGTGGAAACAAACGGTTAACATTTAGGTTGTTAATCTAGGGGTTGGAAAATATGATATACCTAGTTGAGCCGAAACAATATAGGATTTCCAATGGTTTTAATATTGTAACTAGACGTTTTTGATATACTAAGAATTAAATGGTTGTAGAAGGGGATAGCATGAAATATTTATAAGCAATTAATCAACATATAAGCAAAGGGGGTGTAAGAAGTGGCCAAGGGACTAAGTAGAAGCGAAAAAGCAAAAATTGCCCGTAGAGAATACATGAGAAGGTGGCGGGAAGCAAACCCGGAGAAGGTAAAGGAACACAATGAAAAGCACTTTGCTAAAAAGTATGATGAAATGATGAATCAAGCACAATAAAAAACAGGGGGTATTTAAAAATGATTAAGACAGCGGAACAGAGCAAAGCAAAGAAAAAAGAGTTACTGGAGAAGCACCGGAAAGAAACAGCGAGGGTACAGCAAAAGCAGGCCCACGAATCGAAGAACGGGGCCCACGATAAAGTAATGAAAATAACTAAAAAATAAGGGGGATACTATGGAACTGAAATCATTTGTTGAGTATAAGCAGAGTAAAGAGAGCCAGGCTAAAAAGTTGCAGGATTTGAGTACAAGCATTAAGGATAAAAAGGCGGAAGTTGACAGGCTAGAGACAGAGTACGCCACTACCGAAGAAAACAGCACCTTAAAAGATATTCAAAAGTTGAGGGGACAGATTGCAGAACTGGAAACCCGGGAAGGGATCCTAAAGCGGAAGAAGGTTACACCGCATGAGATGGCCGATAAAGTCTATGAGGATTGGAAGGCCGAGCGTAGCAGGGTTGAAAAGAAAGCCGCCGGGCTATATTACGAAGCGGAACGGATACTAAAGGAAGCCCAGGCACAGCATAAAAAAATGATGCAGGAAAACCGTAGTATGAAACTTAATTTTGCACAGTTTGTAACCGCAGAGATAGTCCGAAGCGGTTGTGTAGATGATATGACAATAGAAGAAAACCTAAAAGGGAATTTAAAAACTAAGGCGAATAACTATAATTTTTAAGGGGGATAATACAAATGAGCGAAATGTTTAAGAAGGATACAAGCATTAAAGAGCTATACGATAATGAAAAGGTAAAAGAGATTGAGCGGCTAAAGGCAGAGAATGAAGAACTAAGGAAGCAAGTAGGGAAGAAGCCTGGAAGCGTTAGTGATGATGATTTTATGAAAGGTTTTAATAGTAACCGATAAAAGCCTATATAAGCCTATACAGAGCGATTGAAAGGGGGTAGGGGCCTATCAGAGCATTAAAGACTAGCACAGATATATTAAGGATACTCAATGGAAGCCTGCAAGCCTTAAAGGGCAAAGACAACACACCGGAAGATATACAAAGACACCGGGCTATTATATACGGTTGTAGTGTAGCCGGAAGCGTTATTAAAACCCTAGAGGTGGAAAAGCGTATTGAGAAGCTAGAAGAAATGGCGGAAAAACAATGAAGGACCGGTTGCTAAAATTAGAAGCTAAATTAAAACCTAGAGTAAAGGCCATCACTTTTAACGATACCCGAAGGAAGGGCCTAGAGCTATACCGAAGGATAACCGCAGGGGAACACATACCGAAACCGCCGGAGTTATCAGAGCATGACAAAGAAATGAGAAGGGAACTCATGAAAAAGCTGGATAAAGTGAGGGGGCAATAATTATGAGTAGTAGGCTAAAGCGTATTGAAAAAGCCCTAGGATTTGATTATAAGCCACCGCTTCTATTACGGGCCTTAAATGGCAAGTATGTAGAATGTGAGCCCTGGGGAAGCGATAACATTATAGCTGAATACACACCGCAGGAAGTCGATAAGCTGGAAGAAACCCACAAAGTTATTATATATCAATGGGGCCTATAATATGGACAGACTAAAGAGATTGGAACGGTTACTAGGTACAAGCACAAAGGAAACCGTAGTATTGGAGAAGCGGAACGGAAAGTATTTAGAGCGGAAGCCCTGGAACAATGGCGAGATTATCCGAACCATGACAGCCCAGGAAGTAAGCCAGCTAAGAAATAAATGTATTGTAGTTACTTACAGTAAAGCCAGCGAGCAACGATAAAAAACATAGAGTTACCCCCGAAGGGGCCTGCTAAAGATAGCGGGCCTTTTTATTTTTCTACATAAAAAGTGGCCACCGTCCCCCCGGTTATAAGTTTAAACAGTAGGCATAAGAACCGAAGGGGATACATCTGTATAATACACAGGCTACACGCACGAGGGGTGGGGTATAAAATATAAGCAGGAATACCGGCCATCAATGGCGAATAAAGACAGTAAAAGACAATAGGGGGTTTTATCTATGGCAGGGTACAATTTACAACAGTTATCAGAGGTAACAGGCATACCGAGGTCCACCGTTGCATATTACAGGGA
>NZ_SUMG01000040.1 GCF_009910325.1 Isachenkonia alkalipeptolytica | reverse complement strand
ATTTATCCTCTTTTTTTTTTGAATTTTTTTGAATTATTTTACTTATCCAAAAAAAATCAAAAAAACTGACTATAATATAGCCAGTTACTAAATTCTTATGAATGATATGTTGATTACTTTATAACTTTTTTAATTACACGCCTTTCAATCTTACGTACCAAGTTTGTCCACCAGAACTCCTTGCTTTTAATAGGTTTTACCAAAACCGTAATGAGTTCTAATCGATTACCACCGAGGACATCGGTAAATATTTGATCTCCAATTACTGCGGTGGTATCCTTGGTGGTTCCCAAAATTTTCATTGCAGCTAAAAAGTTTCTTTTCATGGGTTTCTTTGCTTGATAAATAAAGGGGAGATTTAACTCCTTTGAAAAATGCATTACTCTTTTTTTATTGTTGTTGGATACCAAACATACTTTAAAGTCCTGGGTCGATAAGCTATTTAACCATTCCTTCACTGCTAATGTAGGTAGCGAAGTATCCCATCCCACAAGGGTATTGTCAATATCAATAATCAACCCTTCTATGTTTAATTGTTTCAGTTCATCCAACTTTACATCATAGATAGAATTATAAAAAAAATCCGGTGTTAAAATTTTCAAACTCTCACCTCTATTCTTCTGTTATGTTTTTATAAAAAATTATTTTTTCTCTTTCACAGGAATAATTAATGCACTGAATACCCATACAAATCCCCCGATAATACCTGCAAATGAGAATTCTCCGTTGAGAAGGTATAAAAAAGCCGTAGCTATTATTGCAAAGATCAGACCGTGAAGCAATGGCTTCTTAGAATTTTTCATTGGTATGCTCCTTAGATATTATTTAGTAGACAGAAATAGAAATGTTTAATGAAATACTATTCAATAACAAACATAGATTTACAAAATACACATGAGGATCTACCCCTCATGCGTATATTGTAAATCCAGGGGTTTTTAAGAATCTTTCTGATGTTTTTCCAATTGTTTTCTAGCTTGAACCAACTTAATTTGATTTTCAAACAGTTTGTTTTGCAACTCGTTAATAATGTCTTCAGCTTTTTTGTTTTCTTCTTCTTGGTTTTTTACTTCTTGTTTTAATTCCAGCGTTTCAGTTTCATATTTTTCTTTAAATTTTTCCAGGTTACCATTGGTCCGTTTGAGTTCTTGATTCTGTTCTTCAAGGCGACTAAGGGCTGATTCCAGGTTTTCACATTTGTTTTTCATCTCTTCGAACTTGCGAAGAGGTTCTTCGTACTTTCCTTGCTCCTTCTCTAACTTCTCTTCCAGTTTTAAAAGTTCATCCGCCATATTAATACTCGTTAGTACTGCAATCATGGATGTACTTAAGCGCTGATTAGCCCCCCGCACTTCTTCCATTTTTTCGTCCACATAGTTTCCGACTTTTAACAAGTAATCCTTAGGTTCCAAACCTACAATGGGGTATTCTTGTCCGTTAATTTTAATTAACACTTTGTTTTTTTTATCCACTAATCCATCAACCCCTCTAAATAAAATGAAATACTGGTTTTAAAATATTATAACACAATACTTCAACCTATCTCAAACTTGCTCCTACTTTTTCTTCAAGATCTTTTAATACCTGGTCATGAACTTTATTAACTTCTTTTTCCTTTAAGGTCTTACTGAAATCACGATAAACTAAAGAGTAAGCAATGCTTTTTGAGCCTTTTTCAATTTGATCCCCTTGATATACATCAAAAAGTTCATAACTTTCTAAAATCCCTTCAAGATAAGGTTCGAAGACCTTTTCAATTTCTGAAATTTCAATATGATCCGAAACTACAATAGCAATGTCCCGTAGAATGGAGGGGTATTTTGGTAGGGGTTGGTACTTTTTCTCTAAAACAGCCTGATTTAGGATTTCTTCAAAGTCCATCTCTGCTAGATAACACCGTTCCTCAATTCCATAATTTCCTGTAATATTAGGGTGGACTTCACCGAACGTTCCAAGAAGCCTTCCTTGAGCATAAATATTAGCGCAGCGCCCGGGATGGAAAGTAGTGTGAAAAGGTTCTTTAATAAACTCTAACTTTTCGATCCTCAAGCTTCTTAGCATTTCTTCTATATTTCCCTTAATGCAATAGAAGTCCTCTTTTTCTCCATATATACCAATTACTAATTTAGGTTTTTCCAAGGGCAGGTTCCCCTCAGGATTTTTCCAAAAAGTTCTTCCTATTTCAAAGGCTTTCATTTTTGCATTTCCTTTTTTATAATTGCGTTCTAAAACTTCTAACATACTAGGCATTAATGTAGTTCTCATAACACTGGTCTCTTCACCTAAAGGATTTATAAGTTTAATAGTATCCTGAAGTGGTCGATCTTTGGAAATACCAATTTTAGAAATACTCTTAGGGCTTACAAAAGAATAGGTTAATACTTCATACAACCCTTGAGATTTTAGTGCGGTTTTAAGTGAGTTTTCCACCTTGGTTGACGGGTTAATCCCCCCTACAGTAATGGTAGCCTCAGGCATTGTGGAAGGAATTCGGTTGTATCCGTAAATTCTGGCCACTTCTTCAATATAATCCACTTCTTTTACCAAATCTTCTCGAAAACTGGGCGGGGTTACAGTTAGTACATCCCCATTACTAATAACTTGAACTTCCAAACTTTTTAGTATTTCCTCAATTTTTTCACCGCTAAAACTTGTACCTAACAACTGATTAACTCTGGAAACTCGAAGCTCTATAGAAGCTTCTTTAAAAGGCACGGGATATTCATCTGCAACACCCTCTAAAACCTCACAGTCGGTAAGCATTTGAATTAGTTGACTGGCCCGGTTAATGGCTGTTAAGGCTACTTCTTTATCTACCCCTTTTTCATAACGACTGGACGCTTCACTACGGAGATTTAATCGTTTACTGGTTTCCCTGATCCCATCAGGTGCAAAGTTTGCAGATTCTAACAGAATTTCTGTAGTGTTTTTATTAACTTCCGATTCAAGTCCTCCCATAACTCCGGCAATCGCCAAAGGTTTGGTCCCGTCAGTAATCATGGTTATATCCTTGTTAAGTGATCGTTCCATACCGTCTAAGGTTTTAAAAGTATGGTTTTCCTCCGCCCTTTTCACTACAATTTGTTTGCTGGGTATTTTTTCTAAATCAAAGGCATGAAGAGGTTGTCCATACTCGAGCATGACATAATTGGTAACATCTACAATATTGTTGATAGGCCGTATTCCAGCTTTCATTAAAAGGACCTGCAACCAATCCGGTGAAGGTTTTATGGCTATGCCCTTAAGTACTTTCCCGATATAGCGATGACAACCTTGGGCATCATCTACAGTTACAGATATTTCATCTTCCGTTCTTCTCTTCTCTTCGGAAAGTTGTATTTTAGGAGCAAGCATTTCGGTCTTTAAGGTTGCAGCAACTTCCCTGGCAAGTCCGATCATGTTTAAACAGTCGGGACGATTGGGAGTGATTTCAAATTCTAATATATCATCATTCAAGTCTAAAGCCTCTGCAAAGGGGATTCCCGGTTCATAGTTCCCTTCTAAAATCCAGAGACCCTCTTTCATATTTTCCGGTACAAGATTTTTAGGAAAACCTAGTTCTTCATGGGAACACATCATTCCTTCAGATATTTTCCCACGAAGATCTCCCTTTTCAATTACCAACCCTCCAGCAAGTTTAGCTCCTTCTAAAGCAACTGGAACATAATCATTTTCTTTAAAATTCTTAGCTCCTGTTACAATTTGTACATTTCTTTTCCCAATATTCACAGTAACTACAACGAGCTTATCCGCATTTTCATGGGATTCAATGTGTTCCACTTTTCCTATAACCACACCTTCACAGTGCTTTGATAAATTACGAATATCTTCAACGTTTGAACCGGACATTGTCATGCGATCCCTTAGTTCGGATGCTTCAACATCGATGTTCACATATTTCTCCAACCACTTTTTTGGTCCTAACATTTTACCGCCTCCTAAGTAACATTTTCAAATTTTCCGTAAGTTTTATTTTATAGATCGAACTTGTTTATTAGCGAAATTGTTGTAAAAAACGCTGATCATTCTCAAAAAACAAACGAATATCATCAATATCGTGTTTTGCCATGGTTATTCGGTCTATCCCCATACCAAAAGCAAATCCACTGTATTTTTCCGAATCTATTCCGCAGTATTCCAATACATTCGGATGCACCATGCCTGCGCCTAATAATTCAATCCAGCCGCTTCCTTTACACATACTACATCCCATACCGCCACATTTAAAGCAGGTAATATCCATTTCCGCGCTGGGTTCTGTAAAAGGGAAATGATGGGGGCGGAATTTCGTTTTAGTTTGAGATCCAAAAAAGCTTTTTGCAAAGATTTCCAAGGTACCCTTTAGGTCTCCCAGGGTAATATTTTTGTCAATAACAAGTCCTTCTAATTGATGAAACATCGGTGAGTGCGTAGCATCCGGGGTGTCATTTCTAAAACACCGTCCTGGGGAAATAACTCTAATAGGTGGTTTTGACTCTTTCATTACACGGATTTGTACCGGAGAAGTCTGCGTTCGAAGCACTAAGTTGTCAGTGATATAAAATGTATCACTTAGATCTCTTGAAGGATGATTTTTAGGTGCATTTAATGCATCAAAATTATTTTCAACGGTTTCTATTTCGGGTCCTTCTACGACTTTAAATCCCATGGAAATAAATATTTCTTCAAGATTTTCTACGCTTTGTCTTAAAGGATGAATGCTTCCTAGGGGAGATTTTCTACCCGGCATCGTGACATCGATTGCTTCTGCTGCAAGTTTTTCTTCTAAAGCCTTTGCCTCTAAAGCTTCTTTTGATTTTTTCAGTTCTTCGGTGATGTTTTCCCGAACTTTGTTTGCAAGTTCTCCAATAACCGGTCGTTCTTCAGGCGGTAATTTCCCCATTCCTCTTAGAATTTGAGTGATTTCTCCTTTTTTACCAAGATACTTCACCCTTAAAGCTTCCAAGTCTTTTAAGTTCTTGGCACTTTGAATTTCTTTGATTCCTTGTGCTTGAATGTTTTCTAATTTTTCTCTCACTGGAACTGCTCCCTTCTATTATCAGTTATTTTTGTATAACAAAAAAACTTCGCCCCCTGAAAGGGACGAAGTTACTCTCCGCGTTACCACCCTAATAGCATTGAAATACCAGGTTAGCATCAATCTAAACTGGATTTATTGCCACTTCATAAGATAACGGCCCGTACCGTCAAAGTCTACTGTGAATTCAACCTTGAAATTCAAGAGGGAAATTTCGGATTTGCGGAAGTGCTTTCAGCTAAACACTTCTCTCTGTTATTTTCTGTGCTAAATCCTATTATGCTCTATCATAATATATTTCTATATGAAATTTTATAGAACTTATTATATCACAGCCATTGGAAAAGGACAATCCTTCCTTATGATTTTCATACTATGCCACGTTTTTCTCGAGCCTTATAAAGTAGTATTCCCGACGCAACGGAAGCATTAAGGGAATCAATATTACCATATATCGGTATAATGATTTTCTCATCGGCTTGGTCCAGAAGATTCTTAGAGATTCCGTGACCTTCATTACCGATGATTAAGTTGATTCCCCCTCGATAATCTAACTCTCCATAGGTCTTTGTTGCAGATAAATCTGTTGCTATAACTTGTATTTTATTTATTTTTAAGAGGGAAAGCCATTCCATACCTTCGACTTCAACAATAGGTACATGAAAAATTGCCCCCATGCTAGAACGGAGAGCTTTATCTCCATAGGGATCTGTTGAATTTTTAGTAACCAAAATCAAATCCACCCCTGCAGCCTCAGCGGTTCGAATGATTGTCCCCATATTTCCCGGATCCTGAAGGTTTTCCAGGGTTACGATATAGGGATATTTTGGCAGTTTCCCCAAGGATTTTTCAAGACTATGTTCTTCTTTATGTATCACCGCTATAATCCCTTGAGGTGATTCGGTTTTTGCTATGGAAAGAAAAACTTTTTCTGTAACCCTTATTAGTTCAATATTTCTTATCCCGGAGTTCAACACTGATTCTTGATAAGTTTCATCTCCAATGTAATCCGATGATATAATAATGCTATCAATTTTTGCTCCATGTTCCAAGGCTTCGGCTACAATGCGTTTGCCTTCAATAAGGTACTTTCCAAATTTCTTTCGGTATTTCTTTTTATGCAGTGAACGGATTTCCTTAATTTTCGGGTTATCCAAGCTTTCTATAATATCCTTCAAAAGAATCACCTTATTTGCTTTGTATTTTTTTCTACTTTTTCCGGCTCCAAAGAGGATCAATCTAACATTTTTCGCAGGCATTCTTTTAGTACAGTAATGTCCAGTTGCTGTATTCGGAGGATGGTTATATTTTAAGTTTAGATATAGCTAAAGAGTCCTAGAAGGACTCTTTGTGTTAAATTGACAAGGTTTTTGAAAAATTAAACGTTTAGTTTTTCTTTTGCGGTATTTACTAATTGTGTGAAGCCTTCTTGGTCATTCACAGCCATGTCCGCTAACATCTTACGATTAATGTTTATATCTGCAAGCTTTAATCCATTCATAAATCGAGAATAAGAAAGACCGTTCAGTCTTGCCGCAGCATTGATTCTTGTAATCCAAAGTTTTCGAAAGTCTCTTTTTCTTAATTTTCTTCCTACATAAGCATGCTTTAAAGATTTCATTACGAATTGATTAGCCGGTCTGAAGAGTTTGCTTCTTCCACCTCTGAAACCTTTGGCTAATCGCAATATTTTTTTATGTTTTTTCTTGGCGTTAATTCCTTTTTTTACTCTAGGCATTTTAAATGTTCCTCCCTTTTAATTATCCTGTTTATTTTGCTATGAATTGGTCGATTCTTTTTTGGTCTCCCTTAGAAAGAATTGCCATTTTTCTAAGATTTCGCTTGCGTTTCGGAGACTTTTTCGCTAAGATGTGGTTAGCAAAAGCTTTTGCTCTTTTTAACTTTCCACTCTTGGTTCTCTTTAGTCTTTTTGAAGCTCCTCTATGGCTTTTCATTTTTGGCATGATTAATATCCTCCTTAATTTATACTAGGCTTGCTCTTTTTTCGGTGCAAGTACCATAATCATTTGGCGTCCTTCTAGCTTTGCAGATTTTTCCACAACGCAAACATCTTCAAGAGTCTTACGGAATTTTTCCATAATCTCATGACCTTTTTGTGTATTTTTCATTTCTCTTCCTCTAAAACGAAGGGTGACTTTCACCTTATCTTCATTTTTTAAGAATTTATGGGCTTGATTGGCTTTGATATTCAGGTCATGTTCCTCAATGTTCGGACTCAGTCGTACTTCTTTTACAGTAATAACTTTTTGTTTTTTCTTAGCTTCTTTTTCTTTTTTTGCCTGCTCGTACTTAAACTTGCCATAATCCATGATTTTGCACACCGGTGGTTTGGCTTTTGGTGCAATTTTCACCAGATCCAGTCCCCGTTCACTAGCTATTGCCTGGGCTTCTTTACCAGACATTACTCCCAGCTGTTCACCATCATCAGAAACCAATCGTACTTCTTTGTCACGAATTTCTTCGTTTAATTGCGTTCCTTTGTTTTCTTTAATTGTATAGCACCTCCTGTTAAAATAAAAAAAACGAATAGTTTAGATACTATTCGCCCCACAAAAATTGCTCTACAAAACCCATATTTGAGTTTGTGTCCAATTTTTATTTACCTTACGAACCATGGTTGTAAGGTGAGAAGCGAACCCTCTACTTTCTTTTAACTTGTATAAGTATATCAGTGGTTCGATCCCTTGTCAAGGGGTTTTCAAGAATCAAAATCAAACCTATGATCCATATATGATAATGTCTTAATATATCACAAGTGACTATGTCCCAAATACTATTAAATCTATTATAATAGAACCTCAGGACTAAGAAATGAGGTGGACATAATCAGAAAGGTAATATTA
>NZ_SUMG01000039.1 GCF_009910325.1 Isachenkonia alkalipeptolytica | reverse complement strand
CTATAAAAACGAGCATTAGAATACTCGTTTTTAAAGAAATAAATGATATGAAACCCTGTATTTTTTAAGATTATTAGACAGGTCTTATTTAACTTTACAAAGTCTCATTTAGTTCTACAATTGACCAGAATCATTGCTCCTTCAAGATGTGCTTTATGCAAGAATAAAGGAAGTATGCTATAATAAACAATGAAAATATAAGGGGAGAAAGGGTTGCAATATGAAAATTATGTTAACTGGAATCAATTCAAAGTATATTCATACGAATTTGGCTATTCGATATTTATATCAAAATCTATTAAAGTTAAACGAAGAGGTACTAATCAGAGAATATACCATTAATCAGCACATGGAAGAATTGCTAAAGGCGATTTATGAAGAACAACCTGATGTTATTGCAATTTCCTGTTATATATGGAATATTTCCTTGGTTCATCGATTAGGCCGGGAGTTAAAAAAAGTCTTACCTGAAACATGGATTATCCTAGGAGGACCTGAAGTAGAGTTTGGTACCCGAAAAATTATGGAACAGGAAGACTACATTGATATGGTGATAAAAGGAGCGGGAGAAATAACGTTATATGAACTGTTAAGAAGACTTCGAGAAAATGACAGTTATCATGACATGAAGAATATAGCCTTTCGTGTGAGAGGAAAAGTAATTGAGAATACGGAACAATCTACGCATACGTTCAATTCATACGCTCCTTTTCCCTACGAAGGGCTACTGGTAGATCCCAATAAGATCTATTATTATGAGAGTTCTCGGGGATGCCCTTATAATTGTGAATACTGTTTATCTTCTTCCATTACAGGGGTAAGCTTCTTGCCTATGGAGAAAGTCCAGCGGGAACTGGATTTTTTTCTAAGTAATAAGGTAAAACAAGTCAAATTTGTAGACCGAACATTCAATGCAAATAAAGCTCATGCTTTAGGAGTCATGGAGTATATATTGGAAAATCATAATAATCACACCAACTTTCATTTTGAAATCACCGCAGAGCTTATTGATGATGACTTCATTACGTTTTTAAAAAAGGTACCTAAGGGATTGTTTCAATTTGAAGTCGGGGTCCAATCAACAAATCCAGAAACGCTTTCTGCTATAAACCGGAGAATGAACTTTGAGAGTATCAAAGAATCTTTAGAAGCTTTAGTGAAACTAAAAAACATTCATATTCATTTGGATTTAATTGCAGGTCTTCCATTTGAGGATTATTTTACATTTAGGAACTCCTTTAATGAAGTTTTTTCTTTAGGTGCTGAGAAACTGCAATTGGGATTTTTAAAGCTATTAAAGGGATCAGAGCTTAGAAAAAAAGCTCAGGAGTATGGTTATGTATATACCGATGGACCTCCCTATGAAGTACTAGAAAATCAATGGATCGATTTTACAGAAATACTTAAACTAAAGGATGTGGAGAATCTATTAGAGAAATACTGGAATGATCACCGGTTTCCTAAGACACTGAACTACGTGATCCAATATCGGTATAAAGCCAATGCCTTTAAGTTTTTTGAAGATTTCAGCCGTTATTGGAAAGAAAAGCATCTTTATGAACAGTCACAAGGTAAAGAATTCCTATATGAGATTTTTCTTGATTTTTGTCAAGATCAAAACTTCCAGGAAATTAATTTTATCCAAAATCTCCTACGTTTCGATTATTTGAAGCAAAATAAAAAAAGAAAAACTCCGAAGTTCTTAGAAGTTAAGTCTTCGAAAGAAAAAGAGCAGGTTTGGTCGAAGGAGGAAGCCCATGAGTTTTTACAGAGGCCGGAAAATCGGAAGCGTTATTTGCTTCATACTGAAGAAATTTCCGCGAAGAAACTGATTAAAAAAGTTCATTTTGAAGTGTTTGAGTTTCCTATCTTATCGGATGCAGAGTACGAACTAATGAACCTGAATCAGTGTAAAGACAGTGTGATTCTTTTTGATTATGAACATGACCGAGCGCATCTAGTAAAATAAAGATTTTATTAACAGGTTAGGAGGACCAAAATGACTATACTTATGGATATATATTATATGAATTTGAAAACCGCAAAGAAAACCTTTAAAAGTTTGATGAATAACTGGTTGATAATTTTTACCGGTCTGGTTTATTCAACAATTCTATTTGTTGGAACCCTAGTTTCACCATTGTTCTGGATCTTAAGTCGTTTGTTTCTATTAATTCTAAGTAGTGCATTGGTTTCTAATTATCTATACCTATTAGAACAAATCATAGAACAGGATCGATTTTCACTTCAAGACTTTAAAGACGGCTTTTTAGTTTATCTACGAAAAGTATGGTCCGTTTACTTTATCGGGTTTGTGGTGTTATTGGGAATGGATATATTTATACGGCCCTTTTTTGTCGGGAGCATTGGCCCTTTCGCTTACCACTTTGCCCTTGTGTTTTTAATGGTGTTTCTGTTAAATGCTTTACCGGAAACGATTTATCAAAAGCAGTATAATGGTTGGGAAAGTATAAAACATTCAATAGAATTTATTAAAGAACACTGGGTCGAATGGTATCTTCCTAATATCCTGTTGATCGGAATTTTAACTATTATCACTGGTAGTGCACTAATTAATGTATTTGATAGTGTGATATCACTACAGACCATTGGCCGGGGTCCATTTGGAGTTATCCTCTATTTGGTGGGGCAGCTGTGGTTCTCTTATATGATGATTTATCGAGGTTTCTTATATCAGCTATTAAACACCAGTAGCAGACGGAAAAGACTTTTTATGAGGAACATGTAACTTTCAGTAGTAAGAATGGAGTAAATGGAATGACTAAAATAGGGGGCGAGATTGTGATGATAGAGTATCGGGTTGCAAGGTCAAGTGACATCTCCGGAATGCTTGATTTGTTTCAGGAGCTGAAGAAAGAAGGAGCCCAGGTAGGTTTTACTCACATCGAAGATGTAGAGGAACTGCAGCAGCAGCTGAAGGATGAGAATATAGTCCTTTATGTGGCTGTAGATCCTGAGAAGGGAAAAATCGCAGGGATATTAAGGGGAAAAAGAGGGGCTTCTTATCAAAACCACAGCGCTTTTATGACGGCAGCAGTAGCTAAGAGTTACCGTGGAAAACAAATAGCAAAAGAACTGACCCATTACGGTCTGGAGGACTTAGCTGAAAAAGGTGTAAAAATTGCTAGAACCTATGTTTACAGTAACAACAAAGCCTCACTCAACACTTTGTTGTCCTGTGGCTTTACAATTTCCGGTTCGGTACATATGCATCATTTTTCCGAGGAAACCGGGCAGTATGTTGATGATATTATTGTGCATAAACTATTAAATGATAAATAATAACAGGTGCATAACAAAAAGTAGTTAATTTTTAATTTGAGGTGATGAACATGGCAATGACGATGAAGGATTTTTTATTAGAACAAACGAAGGAGTTAACTTTTTTATCCTTAGATATTCGAGAGTTATTTAAGGATAAAAATATTGATTTCGATAAAGAAGCTGTTGAGATACCTGTTCTTTTAGAAGATTTAAGCAGCAAATTGCAAAAAAATGATGAGGAATTTGTAATTACCACGGAAATTCTAGTGAAAGGAATCACTTACTTATTAGGAGTAGACCCGAACTTTAAATACCGGGAGGAGTATATCCGCATTTTAGAAAGTCTGAGCCCTGATATTTTAAAGGCACTATTGATCCTTGGAAATAAAACCTTTGATCAAGGAGAGAAAATCAAGGGAATGATTTTTTTGAAAGGCGCTACAACAGTGAATTCTAAGGACTCTAAAGCTTTGTTTAACTATGCTGTAGCACTGCTTACTGTCGCTGAGGATCTCCGAAACGAAGAAAACCCCCATGACTTTAAGGCGTCCCAGGAAAGGATAGGAATTTTTCAAGAAGAAGCACGGTTTCAGCTGGAAAAGCTTATAGATCTAGAACCGGAACATGCTCTAGCTTTCTATCATTTAGGATTCTTATATAAGAAAGACAGCCTCTTTCAAAAAGCAGAAATATTCTGGGAAAAAGCGTTGGAATTTGGACTGGAGGAACACTTAGAAGAGCATGTATACACGCTTTTGCGGGAGATTGAAGACCTTGTGAAGTATGAAAGGGGATACCAAAAAGTTTTACAAGGAGATTTAGCTTCAGGTCTGAAGGAGCTTATAGAACTTGAGGAACGGTATCCTGAATGGTGGAATCTTCAATTTTTTATTGGTCTGGCCTATCGGCAACAGGAGCAGTACTCTAAAGCAATAACCTACTTTCAAAGGGTGATAGAGCTGGAAGAACGTATTCCTGATCCCTATGTAGAAATAGCCCTTTCTTTTGCCGGTTTGGGAAAATATCATAAAGCCATCGAGTATTTTGAAAAAGCCCTTGAAAAAGACCCGAACAGTGGGGAAATTTTATCAAACCTAGCGATGGTAAACCTGGAAACGGGAGACTTGAAAAATGCTGAAAAATATATCGAAGCTTCCTTAAAGGTGAATCCTGACGACGAAATCACCTTAGCTTGTAAGGAAAAGCTGGATTTATTAAAGCAAAATCTTGGAGAAAAGTGAAAATTTTAAAATATATTCGGAATAAGGGTAGAAAATTCACAAAAAAACATGTAGAATAAACCTAGAGTTTGTTAAAAAATTTTAAAGCCTAAACAAAATTATTAAAAAAATTATAAAGAGGTGAGAAAACTTGATAAAATCTTTAAAAGACTTGAAAGTGCAAGCAAAAAACCAAGAGAAAATGACCTTAGTCGTTGCTGCAGCAGAGGATAAAGATGTTTTATCGGCGGTGATGGAAGCAAAAACCTCGAATATTATTAATGCAGTTTTGGTTGGGGAAAAAAAGTCAATTGAAGAAATTGCTCGAGAAATTGGATTTGATCTTCAAGATGTAAAGGTAATTGAAGCCTCAGGATTAGAAAAGAGTGCAGAGACTTCGGTACGGTTAATTTCTGAAGGCAAGGCAGACTTTTTAATGAAAGGGAAGATTGATACTTCTATTTTATTGAAAGCTGTTTTGGATAAGGATTATGGTCTTAGAACCGAACGGTTATTGAGTCATGTAATGGTTTATGAAGTGCCGTCATATCATAAACTTTTATTAATGAGCGATGGTGGTATGAATATTGCACCAACCTTCGATCAAAAAGAGGATATACTGCGCAATGCATTGTTGGTATCTCAGGCTATGGGCAATCATAAGACATTTGTATCCTGTCTAGCGGCAAAAGAAAAAACCAGTGAAAAAATGCCGGCTACAATGGATGGTCAGAGGCTTAAAGAAAGAGCCTTAGATAAGGCCTATGGAGAAGATGTATATGTGGAAGGACCTATCGCTTTTGATTTAGCTGTTTCAAAAGATGCGGCAAGAATTAAAGGTTATGAGAGTCCCGTTGTGGGAGAAACCGATATTTTACTAGTGCCGACTATTGAAGTTGGAAACGGTATTGGAAAGACCATGACCTATATGGCCGGTGGTGAGTCCGCCGGGGTGATTATGGGAGCTAAAGCACCTATTGTGTTGGTTTCACGGGCAGATTCTGCAGAAACAAAGTTTTACTCAATTGCACTGGGTAGTGTGATTTCTGCAGCTACAAAATAATAATAAAATTGAAGGAGTGAGATTGAATGAAACAATTAATGACTGGTAACGAAGCCATTGCAAGGGGATGTTATGAGGCGGGCGTAACCCTTACCGCAGCATACCCTGGAACTCCAAGTACGGAAATCCTTGAAAACATGGCACAATACAAAGACGATATTTACAGTGAGTGGTCGCCAAATGAAAAGGTTGCTATGGAAGTTGCTATCGGGGGTTCCATCGCTGGAGCAAGAAGCTTAGCGGCCATGAAACATGTAGGGGTAAACGTTGCAGCTGATCCGATTTTTACTTATGCCTATACGGGAGTAAATGGTGGATTCGTATTCGTTTCTGCAGATGACCCGGGACTTCACAGTTCGCAAAATGAACAGGACAACCGTTATTATGGAAAAGCTGCAAAGTTCCCGGTAATTGAGCCAAGTAATTCTCAAGAAGCAAAAGATTTTACGAAAGAAGCCTTTGAGATCAGTGAAAAATTTGATGTGCCGGTAATGCTTAGAGTAACTACACGAATTTGTCACAGCAAGACTCCGGTAGAAACAGTAGAACGTCAAGAAGTGGGAATCAAGCCCTATGAAAAAAACATCAGTAAATTTGTAGCAACCCCTGCAAATGGGCGAATTATGCATGTGTTATTAGAGAAAAAATTAAAAGAACTAGAGAAATTCAGTAATGAAACCGGCTTAAATCGAATTGAATGGAATGATAAAAAAATAGGCATTGTAACTTCCGGAATTGCTTATCAATATGCGAAGGAAGTGTTTGGGGATACAGCTTCTTACTTGAAAATCGGATTGAGTTACCCGATGCCGATGGATAAAATTAAAGACTTTGCCAAGGAAGTTGACACTCTCTATGTCATCGAAGAACTTGAACCGTTCATGGAAGAACAAATGAAAGCACATGGTATTGAATGTATTGGTAAAGATAAGATATCTAATATTGGAGAATTAAGTCCCCATGTTCTTGAAGAAGCTCTGTTGGGCACCACCCCTGAAGTTCTGGAGCTGGATGAAAGCAAACCCGTTGGACGGCCTCCGACAATGTGTGCCGGTTGCCCCCATAGAGGATTCTTTTACGAACTGTCCCGAAAGAAAAATATTATGGTTACCGGAGATATCGGATGTTATACGTTAGGATCTGCTGAACCTCTTAATGCAATGGATACTTGTATCTGTATGGGTGCTAGTGTAAGTGCGGGTCATGGAGCGCAAATGGCTTTCAATAAAAATGGCGTTGATAAGAAAGTGGTCGGGGTTATTGGAGACTCTACATTCTTTCACTCGGGAATAACCGGGCTTTTAGATATCGTTTATAATAAAGGAAATGCAGTCACTGTAATTTTGGATAATCGAATTACGGGAATGACCGGTCATCAGGAAAACCCTGGAACCGGATACACTTTAATGGGGGAAAAAGCTCCGGTAATAGATATTGAAAAAATGGTAAGAGCCTGCGGAGTTGAGGATGTACAAACTATTAATCCGTTAACCCTAAAAGAAAGCAAGGATGCAATTGATAAAGCCTTAGCTACCGATGAGCCCTCGGTAATAATTACAAAGTGGCCCTGTGTATTAAAAGAATTCTCACAAGAAGACTATGAGGAATTTGACTTAACCAAGTCTATTTGTCGAGTGGATGAAGAAAAGTGTACCACTTGTAAAGTATGTGGAAAAGTTGGATGCCCTGCAATTTCCTTTGGTGATAAAGCGCAAATTGATCCAACCATGTGTGTAGGTTGTGAAGTGTGTCTACAGGTATGTCCATTCAATGCTATTGAAAAGGTGGGAGAATAATATGGAAAAAACTAAAAACGTATTATTAGTCGGTGTAGGCGGTCAAGGGATCATCCTCGCCAGTAAAATACTATCTCAAGGCTTAATTAGTGCCGGGTATGATGTGAAGATGTCAGAAGTCCATGGTATGGCCCAAAGAGGGGGAAGTGTAACCACACAAGTACGTTTTGGAGAAGATGTACACTCTCCGATAATCGGTAAGGGTCAAGCAGATATTATTGTAGCTTTTGAAAAAATGGAAGCTTATCGATGGTTAGGGTATTTAAAGCCAGATGGCATTGCAGTGGTTAATGACTATGCGATCCCTTCGGCTCCGACCCTGTCAGGGAATGTGCCTTACCCGGAAACTATATTAGATGATATTGCCGCGGTTGTTAAGAATCTTACGGTGGTTAAGGCCGCAGATATTGCTGTAGGTCTTGGAAATATAAAAGCTCAAAATATTGTTTTGCTCGGTGCCTTATTAAAGGCTATGGCTATTGATGATATTAATTGGGAAGAGGTTTTAGTGAAAAATGTTAAAGACAAGTTTGTTCCACTTAATAAAAAAGCTTTGGCAGAAGGAATGAAGAAGGTATAAAGTTTCTTTAAATAGTAACAGGTTTTCCTTTTAAAGACTATTGTCAAATTTATTAACTAAATAATGCTTTAAGAGAAGCTACCAAGGAAAAGAAATCCATAGTTATGGGTTTCTTTTCTCTTGACACAAAAAAGCTAAGGTGGTATATTAGTTGAGTCGCTAAAAACGGGAAAGCAAAACCCGGAAAAATCCGAAAAGACAAAAGTGAAAAAAAGTCTTGACGGAGAGCAGAGAAGATGATAAGATAAATCTTGTCGCTGAAAAGCTGGCGATTGGTTGTTAGACGGTTGAATCAAAAGGGCTGGACCCATTGAGATGAGACAAAAAGAGAAAGTCCGAAAGA
>NZ_SUMG01000038.1 GCF_009910325.1 Isachenkonia alkalipeptolytica | reverse complement strand
TAATATTACCTTTCTGATTATGTCCACCTCATTTCTTAGTCCTGAGGTTCTATTATAATAGATTTAATAGTATTTGGGACATAGTCACTTGTGATATATTAAGACATTATCATATATGGATCATATTAGGCCGGGATTCCATAGAAAACCCTTGACACACCCGGTGCGTTGTATTAAAATGGTTTAGTGTACAAATAGATGAAGAGATCCATTAGCCCCGGATCTTCATATACATGATCGTTTATATCAGATCAAGAGAATCAAGTTGTAATGTAAAGATCAATAAGGAGGGAAAATGATGAAAACTTATATGGCAAAGTCCAATGAGCTGGAAAGAAAATGGTTTGTTGTAGATGCTGAAGGGAAAACCTTAGGTAGATTAAGCTCTGAGATCGCAAAAATCTTAAGAGGTAAACATAAACCGGAATTCACCCCCCATGTGGATACAGGAGATTTCGTAATCGTAATCAATGCAGAAAAAATTGAAGTAACCGGAAAGAAACTGGACAAAGAATTTTACCGATACCATACAGGACATCCCGGTGGATTAAAAGAAATCAGCTACAGAAGAATGCGGGATGAAAAACCGGAACTGTTTATTCATAATGCAGTAAAGGGAATGCTTCCTAAGAACCGACTGGGAAGCCAAATTATCAAAAAACTAAAGGTATATGCTGGCCCTGAGCATGATCATGCTGCACAAAAGCCGGAAACTTTAGAACTATAAAATCGAAGGGAGGATTTTAACAATGGAAAAGCTTTCTATTCAAGGTACAGGAAGAAGAAAAAGTTCAATTGCCCGGGTACGACTGGTTCCCGGTAATGGAAACGTTACAATAAATAAAAAGGACTTATCCGAGTATTTAAGCTACGAAACGTTGCGAAATGAAGTGAAGCGACCCCTGGATATTACGGATACCTTAAGCAAATACGATGTGATCGCCACTGTAAGCGGTGGAGGATTTACCGGACAAGCGGGAGCATTAAGACATGGAATTGCACGAGCACTTGTGAAATCCGATGAGGAACTCAGAGGAACCTTAAAAAGAGCCGGATTCTTAACTCGAGATTCAAGAATGAAAGAAAGAAAGAAATACGGTCTTAAAAAAGCAAGAAGAGCTCCACAATTCTCCAAAAGATAATTGGAATAAACATTCAAACCCCTGGAACTTTCGAGTTTTGGGGGTTTTTCTCTGAAAGGAAGAGGGCCATGAAGGACCATAACAAAGGAATACTACTGATGATTTTAGCCTCCCTGTGTTTTGCCTTAATGGCATCCGCAGTGAAATATACCGGGGAAATTCCGACGATGCAAATAGTTTTTTTTCGTAATCTTATAGGGATGCTCATTTCTGGGTATATGATATATAGGACCGGTGGAAATTTTAAGGGGAAAAATCGTGGAGGGCTCATTTTTCGCTCCATCTTTGGACTCACCGGGGTTTTCCTATACTTTTATGCTTTGGGGGAGATCCCTTTATCCGATGCCGTGGTACTGAATCAAATGAGCCCCTTCTTTGTGGTGATCCTTTCGGCCTGGTTTTTGAAAGAGCCTATAAAAAAACTGCAGATTCCTGCGGTTTTTCTGGCCATGCTGGGAGTGATCTTTATTATCAGACCGGAATTCAATGCCACCATCCTGCCATCACTGATCGCATTGATGTCGGCCTTCTTTGCCGCCGCGGCCTACACCACCATACGCCATCTCCGGTTGACGGATAAGCCCCAGGTGATTATTTTTTATTTCACCGCCTTTTCCGTACTGGTTGCGATTCCCTTTATGGCCCTCGGACAGTTTCAATGGCCAACCCCTTTGCAGTTTCTAAGCTTATTGGGGGTCGGGGTATTTGCCACCGGCGCCCAGTTTTTAATGACCTACGCCTATCGCTATGCCCAGGCCGGAGATTTATCCATTTACTCCTACGGGAAAACTGTGTTTTCAACCCTGATAGGAGCAGTAATTTGGTTGGAGATCCCGGATCAGTACAGTTTGATCGGGATACTGTTTATTTTGACGGGAGCCTATGTAAACTACTATGCAAGTAAAAAAAAGGTGGAATAACCATGGAAAAATCAAAAGAAGTTTTCTTAATGACTGTAGGGGAAGATATGAAGGTGGAAATCATAGAAGCGGAATTGAAAAAAGCAGGGATTCCTTTACTGAAAAAACACCGTGAAGGCGGGGATTATCTAAGCATCTACATGGGGAGATCCATGTACGGAGTAGATCTTTATGTATCGGAGGAAAGCTACGGGATTGCCCGGGAAATTCTTCTTGATCTTGGGATTACCGATATCGAAGGGAACCCCGTAGGGGAGAGGAATCCTGAAAAAGACGGAAAAGGCCATCAACAAAATAAGGTACAGGTAAAAATGTTCAAAGTGGGGATTTTCCTCATTTTTCTATTATGGCTGCTGTTGTGGTGGCGAAGCGCTTAGGGACAGGCCTTAAGGAAAGGGGAATAACGTTATGGAATATACGGGGGAACGAGTGATACCGGAATTCATGAAAGCGGATAACGGTATGTTATTAGAGCATATGGAACGATACATTTTTGCGAAGGAATATGCCTACGGACGGGTTTTGGATATTGCCTGCGGGGTGGGTTACGGAGCGGATATCCTATTAGAGGAAATTTATGATAAAAAAATTGATTCTTATCTTGGCATTGACCTATGTGAAAAAAGCGTTGCCTATGCCCGGGAAATGTATGGTTTTCGAAAAACCCGATTTGAACAGGGAAATATCTTGTATCCCGGACTTGTGGAAGGCTACGGAAAATTCGATACCATTTTGTCCTTTGAGACCATTGAGCATATAGAAAAAGACCGGGAATGCGTAGAAAATCTTGCGGGGCTGTTGAAAGAAACGGGAACCTTGATCATTTCCACTCCCTTTGGAAAGGGTCGGGATGTTCCCTGCGCCTCCCCCTATCATATCCGTCAGTATCGCCGGGAAGAATTTGTGGCACTGCTGGAAGAAGGGGGATTTGAAGTGGAACTGTTTTGTCAAAGAGGTCAGCAAATTGAGAAGCCCAAGCCCGGGGAGAAGTACTTTTTAATGGTAGCCCTGTGCCGACTTAAAAAATCATAATCTAAAAATTTATAAAAAGAGTTTGAAGAAAGGGTAACCCCGGTTATCTATTGAACTTACAGGTGGAAATGCTGGGATCCTTTTCGATGGCATTAATCTTTTTAGCAAAATCCTGGAAAAAAGACAGGTCTTCCAGGGGGGCCTCTAAAAAGTTATTGAAAGCAAAAAGCAGGGTGTTGATATTATTTCTATTGAGGGTATAAATTGTGCGCTGCCCCTGTTTTTCCATGTCCACAATTTCTGCCTGTCTCAATATTTTTAAATGCTGGGAAATCCTGGGCTGGCTCATCTCTAGAATGCTTTCCAGTTCGCAGACATACATACTTTTAATGGAGAGTAATTTAACGATTTTAATGCGGGAAAGTTCTCCTAAAGCTTTGAACATAATATCATATTCCATTTTTCCATCCTCCTTGTAAAAGGCTTACTCCTATTATAGCAAAAAACCGTGCCATAACCTAGTCTTATAATGCAGTTGACAAAGAGGATTTGGGGCAGTACAATAAACAAATAGTAAATGCAAATGACATGCAATAAAATCAGAGAGGGTTTAGGGGAGATTATTATGCATCTAGCACAAATCGATCGTATATCAAACAGTACCTATAGTTACTTTCATAAGGCCCTGGTTGGGAGCAAGGTTCTCTTTACCGTCATCATGGTAACGGCTTTTATTACCAGTAACACCATTGCTAAAGGACTGGGGCTTTTAGGGGTTATTCTGCTCTCCTTTTGGATTGCAAAAGTCCCTGTTCGTCTGGTTCTTCAATTGGCCTTATACCCTGCTTTTTTTAGCTCCATCTTTGCATTAATGGAAATGGGGAATTCTATCCCCGGAGGGCTATTGATTATCGTCCGGGCAGTAGGCGCGGGGATGACCATGATCCTTCTGATCACCACCACCCCCTATACGGATTTGTTTTCCTTTCTCTCTCTGTGGATGCCCATGCTCCTGGTGGATGTTTTTATGTTTACCTATCGGGGGATATTTATTCTCATAGAAAAAACCACAAACCTAATAAAAAGCATGCGCCTACGAGGAGGGTATTACTCCTTTAATGTTTTTAAAAACGCCAAAAATATGGTGGGAGCCATCGGCGTGATTATTATAACCTCCTTTGATATGAGTGAGCGAATGTATCAAATTTATGCTTTAAGAGGTTATAAAGGGGGAATCAAATCCGACGTAAAACTATGGCCCCTGGGAAGGGAAGATCTTTTGATGATTTTGGTAGGAATACTGGCAGTGATAGGAGTGAATGTGTTATGAATAAAGTCGTTCATGTAAATTGTTTGAAGCATGTTTATCCGGACCAGACCGAGGTGGATCTTTGCGGGCTGGATTTTGTAGTGAATAAAGGGGAAAAGGTGGTCATACTGGCATCCAACGGTGCGGGGAAAACCACGCTGTTAAATCATATCCTCGGGTTTCTTACTCCTTTGGAAGGCACGGTGGAAGTCTTGGGGATGTCACCGAAAAAAGACTTTGAGAAATTACGGAAAAAGCTGGGGGTGGTTTTTCAAAATGTGGATGAACAGATCATCGGTCCCCGGGTATACGATGATATTGGCTTTACTCCGAAAAATAACGGCATAAAGAAGGATCAGGTAGACCATATGGTAAAGGAAATCTCAAGGGATTTCGGAATCGATCCTTTGCTAAATAAGATTCCTCATTACCTCAGTGGGGGGCAAAAAAAGAAGGTGGCCCTGGCGGGGGCCATGGTGATGAATCCTGAAATTCTGATTTTGGACGAACCCTTTGAGTCCCTGGATCCAAAGTCCAAAACGGAAATGGTCAAACACTTGAACCATATTAACAAGGAACATGACACCACCATGATCATAACCACCCATGACATTAATCTGGTACCGGAAATCGCAGATGTTATTTATGTGATCGATCGGGGACATGTGGTGGCAAAGGGAGATTATCAAGAGGTTTTTAACAATTATGAAGCCATCATCAAGGCGGATTTAGAAGTCCCTATATTAACGGAACTGTTTTTAAAATTGAAATCCCGGGGGTACGACATGAAGTCGCCCCAAAACGTTGGGGATGCAGAAAAACAATTGCTGATGATGTTTAAGGAATTAGAAGAAAAACAAGGGGATAAATGAAAAAAAGGCCTTCAAAACTTTGTTTTGAAGGCCTTTTACTGTTTGGTTTCTTATTTTTTGTTAAAGGTATTCCAGTGAATGACATCCGCTAAGGCCCGCTTATCGGCAGGGGGATTGTCATTGCTGTAACCTAAGGAGACCACGGAAATCAGCTCGAAACCCTCGGGAACTTCGAACTCTTTTTTTAGATTGCTCTGCATCTGATAGAGATCCGGTATAGGGGTACAGGGGACTCCTTCACACATGGGTATATCATCATTTTCGTAATAGGGACCTTGATAGCCGGCGATCCAACAAGACTTTAACCCGTGGAAACGGGCGGATACCAGAATGTTTTGAGTAGCCGCAGAGCCGTCCTCCAGGAAATACTCCGTATTTTTATGACAGAATACCAGAATGCCCGCAGCGGCACTTTTAATGAATTCTCCCTGGGGAATGATTTCGGATATATTCTTTAACTTATCCTTATCGGTTACCACAACAAACTCCCAGGGCTGGATATTTCTTGCGGTAGGTGCCATTCGGGCGCAGTCCACAATGTTTTTTAATACTTCCTTTTCTATCGGTTGATCCACATAATTTCGTACGCTTCGAATATCTTTAATGGTGTCCAAACATTCTTTTAAATTTTTTTCACTCATGTAATCCCCTCCTATTATTTATAATGAGCCTAAATCTTTATTTAATATGTCCGAAAGAAAATTCAGCCTTCCAGCAACTTCTCCAGCTCTCCTGTTTCCTCTAGAGCCATCAATTCATCACAGCCGCCGATAAAATCATCCCCGATGAAAATCTGGGGGACCGTGTCGCAGTTCGTTTCGCTGGACAGGGTCATCATGCGATCTTCATCTCCGGTAATATCAATGATTTCAACGTTGATGTTTTTTTCTTCTAATAACTGTATTGCCTTATGACAAAAAGGGCAATAGCTTTTGGAATAAACTTTTACAGGCTTCATTTGATCATCCTCTCTGATTAGCAAGGCAGAATGTGAAAAAAGCTTTGATAATTTAATATATACTTACCCAACAAGGGGTGCGGAAAATCACTAAATTTTAAAAGTACGGTGGAATTCCCTGGAGGATGAGACTGTTTATCAAAGAATAAAAATTATTGTTTAAAAATCCTTTCCCGTGGTATATAATAGGATGTGTAAGAAAATAAAACTAAAAATACAACAGGAGGTAACTAATTATGCCAGAAAGAATGATTGGAAAAAATGCACCGGACTTTACAATGAAAACCGTGGACGGAAGCGGGGAAAATTTTAGTGAGGTATCCCTAGAGGATTATAAAGGAAAATGGTTGGTACTGTTTTTTTATCCCCTGGATTTCACCTTTGTATGCCCAACGGAAATTAAAGGCTTTAACAAACATATAGAAGACTTTAAAAAGGAAGGGGCAGAGATTTTAGGTGCCAGCACCGACAGTGAACACTCTCACAAAGCTTGGATCAATCAAGCGGAAGAGCATGGTGGCTTGGGAGCCTTGAACTTTCCTCTGGCTTCGGATATGACCCAAAAAGTAGCCCGGGATTACGGGATATTGGTAGAGGAAGATGGAATTGCTTTAAGAGGATTATTCATCATAGATCCGGAAGGAATTCTACGCTACTCCGTAGTACATGACTTGAATGTAGGGCGCAGCGTGGAAGAAACCCTCCGGGTACTAAAAGCGCTGAAATCCGGTGGTCTATGCCCCATTGATTGGGACGAGGGAGATGAGCATCTGTAAAGACGAGAGAGATGAGCATCTGTAAAAGGATAAAAAGAAAGGGTTCTCCAAATAAAATGGAGACCCTTTTTTTCTTTCGGGGAAAAACCTGAGCCCCTAATTTTGAGAACTTGCAGGGTTGCTGTAGCTGTTTACCAAACGACGGCCCCATTCCCGGGCAGCATGGGATGCTTCGGGATTATCCGAGGTTTTAACACGGTCGACGTTACCGATGAACAGATTGCCCACATACTCCGTGTTAATGGAGCGAAAAAAGAGATCCATAACCGGGAGGGTCCCTTTGAAAAGCTCGGTATCATCGTTCATATCCACCCCAGCGGTTGAAATGAAAAGACCCAGTCGTTTCCGGTTTCGATCAATCATAGGGTCCTTCAGTACATATTTACTG
Organism: Isachenkonia alkalipeptolytica; assembly: GCF_009910325.1. Classification (NCBI taxonomy): domain Bacteria; kingdom Bacillati; phylum Bacillota; class Clostridia; order Eubacteriales; family Clostridiaceae; genus Isachenkonia; species Isachenkonia alkalipeptolytica. The sequence goes on along the minus strand of NZ_SUMG01000038.1, from coordinate 1,916 downwards.
GAGAAGATGGCCTGGCAACGATCAATAATTGCTTTTGCTTGGGCGCTGACGGAGTTAAAATAAAGGGGGGAAGAAAAAAGAATGACATCGGAATCGTTGAAGGCTTTGTATAAATAGGACATATCGTCCTGGAAGACACATCCTTTAATTCTGGTGCAGCGGTCGCAGGCGATACAGGGACTGACCTTCAGGCTTTGGACGGAAACAAAGTCCACTTCCACGGTTTCATCCTTTGGGATATGATCCTCTAACCCTTGGATAACTTTGTTTAAAAGAAATTCGTTATTCCGCCGGCGGATAGGGCTGCCGAGAATAGCTAATACTTTCATTATAACACTTCCTTTCGAGTTTTGATTGCCATAAAGTTGAATTATTTGGTGGTTTTGATTGATGGTGTTTGAATACATTAAGTATACAACAGATTCCCTCAATCAAAAAGCCCAATAATGATGAATAAAGTGTTTTATTTGGATGTACAGAGGAGTTATGACAAGTTATAATGAATACAGATAAAGGTTCGTTAATAATCGTCAAAGGCTCTAGGCTTAGGGTAAAAGAAAGAAGGGATGAAATGAAAAACAATAAAATCAAAGCGAACATATTAATCCTCTTAACCGTATTTTTCTGGGGGATCTCCGCTACCAATACGAAGATAGTCTTAGAGGAAGTACCTCCGGGAACCCTGGCTTTTATTCGGTTCAGCTTGGCCACGGTCTTACTCTGGAGCATCAACCGAAAAATAAATCCCGAAATGCGTCTGGAGAAAAAAGACCGAAAAAGGATGATGTTTTGCGGAGTCACGGGGATATCCCTGTATTTTATTTTAGAGACCTACGGAATCAGTTTGATCAGTGCAGCCAACGCAACCATTCTACTGGCTTCGATTCCAATTTTCACCATGCTGGGGGAGAGGGTTTTCTTGAAAAGACCCATTAAAAAAGCTGAAAGCCTGGGGGCGGTGATCACCCTGGCCGGGGTGGGCCTTGTCATCGGGAACTCCCTAAGGATCAGCGGAGGGTACCGTGAAATAATAGGTAGTATGCTTCTTATCGGAGCGGCCCTGAGCTGGGTGGTCTTTTCCTTGGCAAACAAGACCTTGGAGAACAAGTACTCCATATTGTTCAACTCGACCTATCAAAGTCTTTACGGCAGTTTGGTTTTGCTTCCCGTGGCATTAATGGAGTACAGGAGCTGGGGCCCCATTTCCATGGTTTCCTGGGGAAATATACTGTATTTGACCCTGTTTTGTTCCGCCCTTTGTACCTTTATGTACCTTTCCGCCTTAAAAGAGTTGGGAGCTACGGTTACGAATGTATATATTAATTTAATGCCCTTTGTAGGCGTGCTGGCGGCGGCCATCGTACTGAAAGAAACCCTTTATCCTTTGCAAATTCTTGGGGGGATCGTCATTGTCCTTGGAATATCCTTGGCAAATGTAAAATCCCTCTGGATAAACTCGTTGGCTAAAGGTAAAAAAGTGTTGACACAAAAAAGCTAAGGTGGTATATTAGTTGAGTCGCTAAAAACGGGAAAGTAAAACCCGGAAAAATCCGAAAAGACAAAAGTGAAAAAAAGCCTTGACGGAGAGCAGAGAAGATGATAAGATAAATCTTGTCGCTGAAAAGCTGGCGATTGGTTGTTAGACGGTTGAATCAAAAGGGCTGGACCCATTGAGATGAGACAAAAAGAGAAAGTCCGAAAGATTAAAAAAACCGTTGACATCCATTAATATATATGATATATTATAAAAGTCGCTAAAGGGAGATTTCGATTTTCCGGCGGGGACAAAACAGTTCTTCGACAATTTAAAACAGTATAGACAAGCCTCGAAAATTCCTTAGTTTTTTAAAACTAAGAATGCTGATAATATCAGCTTAAATTTCGAAGTCAGTAATGAAATACGGATAAATGTCTTG
>NZ_SUMG01000037.1 GCF_009910325.1 Isachenkonia alkalipeptolytica | reverse complement strand
AGTACTTTGTTCAGTGGTACAATAATGAGCATTATCATAGCGGCATCAAATTTATTAGTCCTTATCAAAGACATTATCGACTGGATCAAGTAATCATGGAAAAACGAAAAAAGGTGTATGAGCAAGCCAAGCAAAGACACCCGGAGCGCTGGTCCAAGAACACAAGAGATTGGACATTGCCCGACTATGTAACACTGAATCCAATGAATGAAGAAGAGTTGATTGAACATTCGCAAAATATTTAAATATTATACATAGATAAAAACTTTATGCGACAACTATGTTGACAAACACCGATAACCTCCTTGGAATTTTTATTTTATGAACACATGTTTGGTATAGTATATCAAATTTTTCTTGGAAAGCAAAGAAGAAAATATAAAATTCAAAAAATGCATTCGATCCGTCCTCTTTGCTATATATGTGGGATTGTTTTCTGTTATTGGATAAGGTAAAAAGAATAGCGGTTATTTTAAATTTTTAGGAGGGATTTCCACATTTTTGTAGAATTATGTAAGGAGGGTTCTACGCCATACTTCTTTTGGCAAAAGAACTCTTGTATAAAGGGGGGAGACTATGGAAAAGGTCAAGGGAATGGGAAAAAACATCTTCAAAAGACTGCAGATCTTCCGAAGGGACATTAAAGAAATGAAGCGGATCTCAGAGTTGATTGATTATATTCCCGACGGTGTGATAGAAAAAGTTGGGATGGGGTTGTTAATTCTTTGGGCGGCCTCCCCTTTTCACTATATGTTCCGAAGTCTTTTCCTCGAGCATCATGATCCTTCATTTGTGGGGATGAACTATTTGGATTTAAGCATAGGTTGGCATACTTTGTTACAGCAGATCGGATTTTTAGGGATCTTTATCGGGATCCTGGGGGGAATCAAAAGCCTGAGGCAGGGGAGAAGCTTATATGCTCTATTTTTCGGTAGCAAGCACCGGGCGCTGGGTACCTTATTACTGGGAATGCTCCTTTGGAGTATATTGGCGACCTATCATTCCACAAATCCTAGATTATCCTTTAACGGTACCTTTCACCGAAGGGATGGACTTGTTACATACTTTGCCTATGGGGGGATATTTTTAGCAGGACTTATGGTAAGAACCACCCGGTACCGAAAGGTTATCCTGGAGGTTTTTAACGGAGGGGCCCTGGCCCTATCGGTGCTCCTTTTGGTAAATTATCCGATGGTAAACGGTTTGCTGAGCCTCAGTTCTCGAAGCGCAGTGTTTTATAATCGTAATCACTTCGGCTATTACCAATGCTTGGCCATAATGGTGACCCTGGTACTGATGTATATGGAAAAGCCCGGTAGGAAAAAGCGGATGTTTCGGTACCTTAGTTTTTCCTTGCTTGTGGCAGCCCTTATTGAGAACGGATCCTTTGGCCCGTACTTGGCAACGATGATGGGTCTGGGCTTTCTAGCCGCAGTTACCATTGTATTACATAGAAACTTGATCAAGCCCATGGGAGTGGTTTTGGCACTGTTTATTTTTTTATCCCTGGGAATGAATATCCAGAACGGTTACTTACAGGAGCGTTTTTCTTTTCTTTCCAGTGATGTAAATAGTATCTTGGAGGGTGAGGAGGAGGTGCAAAAGGCGGGTACCAATCGTTGGGGACTATGGGTAAGCGGAGTGAAATTTGCCGGGGAAGAACCTCTTTTCGGCTATGGTCCCGATAATCTTGGGGAGCGATACAAAGAAGAATACGAAGATAGGGATTGGTATTATTCCGATCGACCCCATAACGAAGTTATTCAGTTTGCTGCCAGCATCGGGATTCCCGGAGCTCTGTTTTATGTAGGAGCGGTACTGATCTTTCTTTATGCCTTTATTCAAAAAGGAAAGAAGAACACTCCCTTTGACAGTGCTATTACCGCAGCACTGATAACCTATTGGTGCTCATCGATGTTTGGGAACACCATGTATTACACCACTCCGTTTTTCTTTTTGGTCTGGTCACTGGCTGTGAAGGGATTGGATCCTACTTATGAAAGTGCTACCGATTCCACAAAAGACAAGGAACTGCTTAAACAGTAACACTCTTCCTTATTTGATTGAATCATTTCTGGTTCACATAACTCATTGCCATCCTATGCAATCAGTGGTAAAATTATCCCGAGTGTTTAGTGAAATAGTAAAGTCATAGGATCGGTATAGGAAGCGTGTACATAAAAAGGAGTGAACATCCGTTGAATCTGGATAAAATCAAAACCATGAACGATAATTTTTTCTACGGACAGGAGGAGCAAAGGAAAAAGGAAAAACGGATCAAATCCCTGGTATTACTAGGCCTTATGTTGATCGTTTTTCAAGCCATGTTGGGAACCATCAGTTATCAGGTGCTTTTTAACCGTCAGGCCCTGCAGATTATTGTGGCGGGGATTCTGATTACCATGATCGTCAGTTTCCCTCTGGGGATTTTATTGGAGACGATAAGTCGCATCAAAAGCAGTTTTCAGGACACCGTGGACTATGAAAAAACCATCTACCGGATTTATCAGCTGGCTATTGATGTGAAAAAAAACGGGGCTCTTTCCGTGGAAAAGGAGATTGACCAGGAGAAGGATGAATTTATGCGGGACGCTATTACCCTGTTATGTGATTATAAGCGCCCGGAGGCCATGGAGACCCTGCTGGATCAGGATATTGAGGCCCGGAAACTGCATCTGGGAAAGTCGAAAAACGTGATGAAAATGGTGGCCCAGGTTTCACCGGCGCTGGGACTGATCGGAACCCTGGTGGGGCTGATCGGCCTGTTAGGCAATCTCGGAGAGCCTACGATGATTATGACCCATATGGGTTCGGCGCTGATCAGTACCCTTTACGGCAGTCTGATTGCCAATTTTATTGCCGTGCCTCTCATTGCCCGGCTCCGGGAGTATTCCGATCGACAGCTGCTACGGTATAACATGATCAAGGAAGGGATTTTACTGATCGCCAAGGAGGATACGGCGAGAAATGTGTTTGATACCATGAATGTGATGCTAAAGGAAGAGGATCGATTGATTTATCCCCGACAGCAACGGGCAGCTCGAGACAATATAAAGGAGGGACTGGTCTATGATCAAATTTGATCGGGACCGGGAGTCCCAGGAAGAGCAGGATTACGGCAGTACCTGGCTCATTACCTACAGTGATATGGTAACGATTATTCTCTGTTTTTTCATCATCTTTTTCATGGTCAACGCCGAGGAGCTGACGGTCCTTAGTCATCTGAACGAGGATTTAACCGAAGAGGTGGAAGAGATGGCCACGGAAGTGGAGGAGAAGTCGGCCACGGTGGACCATTTAAGTGACGAGAACCTTCGCCTGGAAGAGGAGAAGCAGGACTTATTGGCATCTCTGGAAAATCTGCAGTCGGAACTGCAGGAGGCCAAGGCCGGGGAAATGTCGTCGCTGAGTTTTGTGCAGTACCTTCAGGAAAAGGAAATGATGGATTTAGTGGAGATCATCGAAAACGAACGGGGCCTTGCGATCCGATTCAGTGACCAGGTGCTCTTTGACAGCGGCGAGGCCGCGGTAAACCGGGAGGGGCTCGAGCTTCTTAAGGAGACCGCCGTCACCCTAAAGGAAATGGAGTTGGATAACCATATGATCATCGAAGGGCACACCGATGATGTGCCCACCAACCCCGAGCGGTATCCCTCCAACTGGGAGCTGTCCTTAGACCGGGCCATGGGGGTGGCCAGATTTCTGATCGATGAGAAGGGCTTTTCCGAGCACCGCATCTCGGTCAGCGGCTACGGGGAAACCCGGCCCATCGCCTCCAACGACGACGCCGAAGGCAGAGCAAAGAACCGACGGATTGAAATTGTGATTTTGCAGTGAAGGATGGATGACCCAAAGGGGACGGAGGTGTTTGAGTCATGGGATGACCCAAACACCTCCGTCCCCTTTGTGTCATCTTTGGGTTATTTGCCATAAGAATTGCTTATGTACAATAACAACCTCTGTAGCTGAAAGCCAATAAAATCATTGCTTTCAGCCCTTTTCCAGAGTACAATAAATACAACCTTTAAATATTTTTTTCACAAAGGTCGTTTGATTAATCACAATATAAAACATTAAAATTAAGGAGGAATTGTACATGAATTTCAAAGCAAACAAATTAGTAATGCTACTGATGGTATTGTTGCTGTCTTTGGCCCTTATGGTAGGATGTGGAGACGATAACGGCATTGACGAAGGGGAAGAAGTACAGGCGGAAAATGGAGAAGCGGTTGAAGAGGGAGACGACGAAGAGGAAGCCACCGAGGAAGATGAAGAAGAAGCTGCAGAGGAAGAGTCCCTTGACGCTGCAGAGGTGGTATGGAATGCAACGAAGCCGGTCATGGAAGGCGTTGCCGACGGAAATAATATCCTAGGTTTTGAAGAAGGACTGGAACAATTAGAGGAAAATCCTGATGATTACTTTGTAATCGACATGAGAAGAGGAGAAGACTACGAAGAAGGACATCTGCCGGGAGCGGTTCACGTTTCCTATGATCAACTGGCACAAGCCATGGACAGTGTTCCTCAAGATAAAGAAATTTTAATTTATTGTTACACCGGACAAACTTCCGGTCAAGCGGTAGCCGCGTACCAAGCTATGGGATTTGACGCTCTGTCCCTAGGAGGAGGAATGAACTTCGGATGGGCTCCCTTGGAGTTATCGGAAGACACTTTAGAGACCGAAGCCAATGAATTACCGGAAGCTACTGCGGACTGGACTGCAGAAGAGGAAGTACTGCAAGTGGAATTCCACAAGCACTTTAACCAAGGAACCAACTATATTGTACAGCCGGAAGAATTGGAAGAGGCTATGGGTGATGATATTATGATTCTTGATATTCGAAACCAGGACGCCTTTGATGAAGGACATATTGAAGGTGCCGAGTTTATGCCTTGGGCGGACATGGCTGCAAACTTCGACGAGATTCCAACGGACAAGCCCGTATATGTAACCTGTTTCTCGGGACAAACCGCAGGACAAGCGATCTTTAACCTTCGAGTAAACGGAATTGAAGCCTACTCTCTATACCGAGGGATGGCCGGATGGAACGGCGAAGATATGCCGGTGGTGTCTAACTAGATTCTATCCACTTCAAAGGGATGTCGCTTAAGAATGAATAAGCCGGCCCCAAATCGAGAAAAACAAAGCAATAAACAGTAAGCACAGGGAAACCCATTATTGGGTTTCCTTTTTTTTCTGTGTCTTCGGCGGTAATCGGGGGAACGGTCATCAAGCGGAAAAAAGAAGAGTGAATATTTGCAATTCCAAGAAGATCCGTTATAATGGAAGGAAGTGAAAAATCAAATCCCCTGTCCGGTAGCGTACGGTCCCGGGGGGCGAAAGGATGATACTATGACACGAAAAGAAGCCATGGCCATGTTTGAGAACTATGTAAGCCAGGAGGCCCTGAAAAAACATACCCTGGCCGTTGAAGCCGGCGTAAGGGGCTACGCTGAAAAATATGATCAGGATGTGGACAAATGGTCGGCGGCGGCAATATTGCATGATCTGGATTATGAAAAATATCCTGAGGAGCATCCCTTGATTGCCGCGAAGATCCTGCGGGAAGAGCAGGTGGAAGAAGAAATCATAGAGGCGATTCTGGGCCATGGGGATCATACCGGAGTTTCCCGGGAATCCCTACTGTCGAAGGTCCTTTATGCCAGTGATGAGCTGGCCAGCTTTATCGTGGCCTGTGCTCTGGTACGGCCCTCGAAGAGCTTTGAGGACTTAAAGTTGAAATCCGTCAAGAAAAAGCTCAAAGACAAGGCTTTTGCCAAGGGCGTGGACCGGGAAATCCTCAAAAAAGGGGCGGAGGAGTTAAACATCAACTTGGAGGATCATATCACCAACATGATCGAATTTTTGAAACGGCGGGAAAGAGAATTAAATAACGAAGGGGAATCCTTGCTAGAATAGAAGGCTTCATTATCAGGAATAATTCCGGTTTTGGCAGGGGCTGAAAACCTGTTAAATGAACGCATTCAGCTACATCAATCCCACTTATGATGCATAAAGAAGATTCATAGCCATTCCTAACGAATAATGACTCATAAATGTTTAATATTTAACGTACCTATGCTAAAATAGGTTTATATTCAAGAAGTTAATTCGTTGAGAAGGGAATGAATAATATGCAAAGAAAACAGGTAATGGCCATGGTCGTCATGGCGGTCCTGGCTGTGGGGGTGCTTTTTGGTTACGATGCGCTGAGTGAAGATGCAGCAGCAGATGCATCAAACTATGAAGTAAGTGCCGAAGGGTATAACGGCCCGGTCAGTCTAAGGGTTTACATTGATGACGAAGAAATTGTTGAGATCGAAGTGTTAGAGCAAAGCGAAACCGAAGAGTTAGGAGACGTTGCCATCGATGAGATGATTGCGAAAATCCTTGAGGAGCAGTCCACCGACGTGGATGTGGAATCAGGAGCCACCGTGTCCTCCAATGCGGTAATCGAAGGCGTAAATGAAGCCTTAGCGGCGGCGGGAATGGGTTCCGGTGATGCCTATGTCGGCGTGGCGGAAGGCTACAACGGCGATGTGGAAGTGGAAGTTATTATTGACGGAAACAGCATCGAAGCAATCAATGTGCTTGAACAAAACGAAACCGAGAATCTAGGAGACGAGGCCATCGATGAGATGATCGAGCGAATCCTTGAGGCTCAGTCCACGGATGTGGATGTGCAGTCGGGAGCTACGGTATCCTCCAATGCATTAATTGAAGCGGTAAACAATGCCTTGGATGAAGCAGGGGTAACCCTGGGAGAAGGTAGCGACGACAGTGAAGAGGAAGGCGATGCCGCAGCAGATTATGATGCGGAAGGAACCTTAGCCATTGCTCCGGGATACGGCGGTGACGTGGTGTTGGACATTATCATGGACGGCGATGAAATCGCAGAGATCCGAGTACTGGAAGAGAACGAGACGGAAGGACTTGGAGACGACGCCATCGATGCGATGATCGAAAAAATTCTTGACGCCCAAAGCACCGATGTAGACGTTGAGTCGGGAGCCACCGTGTCTTCGGAAGCGGTAATCAAAGCCGTGGCGGAAGCCACCGGCCAGGAAGCGGCGGAAAGTGAAGCACCGGAAGATCCGGCTGCGGACTATGATCTGGAAACCTACGAGCCCGAGGGAATTATGGTATCCGGTACCGGTTTCCAGGACCGATATGAAATTTATTTAGACGTGATCTTTGATGGAAATGAAATTGTGGAAATCCGTGTGATTGAGCACAATGAAACCACAGGATTCGGCGACGGCGCCCTACGAGTAGTGCCGGAGAGAATCATTAGCCAGCAAAGCACCGATGTGGACATTCAAACAGGTGCCACCTGGACATCGGAGACGGCTATGGAACTAGTGGAAAAAGCCGTGGAAGAAGCAGGGGTAACCCTGGATGAACAGGAAGTTGATGAAGACGAAGAGCCGGCCGATGACGGCGGCGGAGGCGGAGGCTGATAGAACTCTGTCTACCGTTGGTAGACCGACCAAGACCGAAGGGATTTCTCTTCGGTCTTTTTTTACGCAAAGGGATGACAAAGGGATGACAGACCCAAAGGGGACGGAGGTGTTTGAGTCATGGTGACTCAAACGCCTCCGTCCCCTTTGGGTCTCCCAGCGATATTATTCTTCGGGGCAGTCTTTCCAGCCCGCCGATAAAAGATCCTTTTTGGTAGGGATGGAGGGCTGGGCCCCGGACTTGGTTACGGCGAAGGCGCCGGCGTGAATTCCATAGGCGATGGACTTTTCCGGGGAGTACCCTAGGCTGCGCCCGGCCACGTAAGCCCCGAGAAAGCTGTCACCCGCAGCGGTGGGATCCACCACGGAGACTTTTTTCGCCGGCTGATGATAAACGGCGGTGGGGCTTTTTTCATCCGCTTTGGTATTTTCGCTGTGGCCTTTCCAGTGATCATCGAAAGGGCCGGTAGAAGCATCGCCTATAGTGTGATGGTATCGGTCGGAAAAGGGATCCTGCCGGTTGTAATACACCCCTTGGTCTCCGTGGGTCAGGATGATATGGGGGATCTTGGTTTTGGAAAGGGCGGCGACCAGGGCCCTCGGGTCCGGGTCATCCTTAGAGTCGTGCTTCTTTGCTGTGGGCTCTTCAGGATTCGGTGGTGTATGGGAGCCCCGTTTCGGTTCCTTGGAAGGCCTCGGGGTATCCTGCTGTACTTTTGTTGGGACTTTGGTGGTGTGTTGATGCGCCTCTGTGGAAACCTGAGGATGCCTCAAATGGTCATCGGTGGCTAAGAACTTTGGCAGGGCGCCGATGGATTTCGCGATCTGCTCCGCCTCCACCTGGTTTACCACTAAGGTGTGGACCTTTTCCAGGGTTTCCTTCGGTAAGGATTTGAACGGCGAGGGGTTCAGGACCACGGGTATACCGTAATCATAGGCGGTATCAATGGTCTGTTGAATAATTTCCAACGGGATTTCCATCTGCAGCACCACCATGGCGGCGTCCCGGTGTTTGTTCATGGCATCCTGTACCCACTGGGGACTTAGTCCGTGATTGGACCCCGGGTGGACCACAATGGTGTTATCCCCGGTATCGGAGACGGTAATAAAAGCAATGCCGGTGGTAAAATCCTCCCGTCGCTGAATAAAATCCCCGGCTATGGAGGCCTTCGACAGGGCCTGTACAAGTTGGTCCCCGTCCCGATCCTTTCCGAGACAGCCCACCATCACCGGCCGAACTGCATCCCCTCCCAAACGGGCGATGGCCACGGCCTGGTTCATCCCTTTGCCGCCGTGGACCGTTGAAAAATCATGGGCCGGAAGGGTCTCCCCCTTCCGGGGCAGTCGCTCGGTGGTAAGGACATAATCCATATTCAAGCTTCCCACAACCACTACCTTGTCCGGGGCCTTGGAAGAGGTGTCCTTTTGTGTACGGCAGGTGCCGTGATCGGAGTCGTTTTTATAGGGATACTCATGATTGCCGCATCTTTCTTTTGGACTGCGTTGTTCAGTCATGGAACGCACCTGCCTTTTCAATTCGATTCAGGAGAAAGTCGATAAAAGCCTCTCGATCCAGTTCCATAGCCACATGGACATTGGCCTCTTTTTTCCAGTAATCCGTAAAATCACATACGGTTTCGCCGTCGCAGTAGGTACTGTCGGTTTCCACGGCAACGAAATGGGGGGTAGTGGTGACAAAACCGGAATCAATGGCTAGGGATACGGCTAAGGGGTCGTGCATCAGACAACCATAAATCCCCTGGAGGCTATGATGGCGCTCCATGTAATCGGCGGTCACTTTTTTTACAAAATCCACGATGGGATTCTCTCCGTCCAGCGCCTGAAGGTCTTTTCGGGTAAGCAGGGCCTTTTGGGTAACGTCCAAGCCCACCATGGTGATTTTGGCGCCGCAGTTCAGGACCCGGTCCGCCGCTTCGGGATCAATGGCGATGTTGAACTCCGCCCTGGGAGATTCGTTCCCCCGGCCGTCGGCCACCCCTCCCATGAAAATGATTTCCTTTAGCTTCCGTCCAATATCCGGTCGTTTGGCTAAGGCCTTGGCGAAATTGGTTTGGGGAGCGGTCATCACCAGAGTAATCTCCCCCGGGTGTTGATCGATGGTCTCGATCATGAAGTCTTCGGCGGCGGTGTTTTTCGGAAGATCCACGGGGATCTCCTGCAGCTGTCCCGCCAGCCCCGTGCTGCCGTGAACCTCGGTAGCATAGCGGACCTTACGGTACAGGGGTGCCGACGCCCCCATATGCACGGGATACACCCCATCCTTTCCGAGCAGTTTTAACACCCGAAGGGTGTTTACGGTGGCCGAGGCCAGGTCAATATTTCCCGACACCGTGGTGATCCCTAGAAGTTCGATTTCCGGCGCCGTGGCGGCGACAATAATGCCAATGGCATCATCCACGCCGGTGTCCACGTCCAGCAGGACTTTTTTTCGCCGATGATTTATCATAGGTTGGGTATTCGTCATTGGAAGATCCTCCTTTGCTGTTGCCGTTGACAGGGGTTTAGGCAACGGCCTCTTTTCTCAAGTGTAGCGGATTTTCCTGGGAAACACAAGCAAAAGCGGGAGATGATCGCGGCGTGACCCAAAGTGACCCAAAGGGGACGGCAGGTTGCGTAAAAACAAATCAATAAAACATTAGTATTACCACCCTGAAATCCTGTATTATCAATGGTTATATGATATAATAGAAAGAAAACGAGGTGGTTCGATGTCCCGCTA
>NZ_SUMG01000036.1 GCF_009910325.1 Isachenkonia alkalipeptolytica | reverse complement strand
TATTAGAAAAAATATAATAGTAGTTTCCCTTAAAGTTCTTTTTTTAAATCTCATAATAATCTTCTAGTACAAAGCATATAAAATACATTATACCTTTTCCTTTCTTAAAAATGGACTTTATCCTAAAGGATCTAATTCCGTTATTTATTAGTCTCTTTTTTATATTCTTCCATACCCTCAAACATCATCCTTAAAGCTTCCCCAAACTTCATTTCGTTTTTATATAAATAATACTTTCTTATAGCAAATTGTAAAATGAGCAAGTAAGCTAATTTATTATTCATTTCATAAAACATAGCACCCTTCGTCCTAAAAAGCCTTTCATCAAAACCATTAAACCAAGTTGATTCATTGTGGTCTACAATTGCACTGTCTTCATTAACAAAATATATCTTTAATCCCTTTTTTACAGCTTCCGTTAAAAGAATGTTTTCTTCGCCACACGTATATTTAGATCCTGCTCCAAATAACTCATTAAATCGTATGTTGTTATCAACGATACTCTTTCTTTTAAAAGTAATTTGAAAGGATGCTATTTTCATAGAGTGTAAAAAGTCAACTCTCCCCTCCTTCAGAGAAGATGTTGGTCGCTCTTTATTAGTGCTAGGAACATCGAAAGCAATTATATCTGCGTCCGGGTACTTCTTATAGGCTTTAAGTATTATATCTTTATATCCATCATGGTACTTTAGATCATCATCGGCTATAACACAGATATCAGAATCCGAATTGTTAATTGCCAAATTTCTACTTTTACTGAGACCTCTATCATTTACAGAAATCATTCTTATACAACCAGAGTCTGTTTCTTTTTCGTAATAATCATCTTTATCGCATTGATTAATAATTATCGCATCTGATTTAATATTCATATTTTCTGCTAATGATATATCACTTTGATGCATTGTTGAAATTAATACTTCTAGTTTCATTTTAAAGCACCCCACTTTATTTATTCGAACAACACCGCTTATTTGTTTATCCAAATATCTTCTTATACTTCCCTACCGATGCAATCACATGTCTCATCATAAAATAAGCCGATCCAATAGGGTTAATGCCAACAAATCTAAACACCTTATATGTCATCTTAACTGTCTTCATCTTATTTCCCGATTTTGAGTTTCTAGAAATTCTATATATAAGCAAAGGCTCATTTACTCCGTAAGCTGTAACTCCTAATTTCAAAATTCTCAACCACACGGCATAATCTTCATGCATTTCATCTTTTTCCATCTTGATGTTTTCAAAATACTTCTTCTTTACAAGAACAGAAGAGCATGATATTACATTCTGATTTCTAAGCCTCTTGTATGTTACCTTTTCAGGAACTTCAAATATTCCCTTAAAAGGTTCTCCCTCTTCATTTATATATGATGATCCAGTGAATAGAAATTCTGCTGATTTATTCTCTACAACTTCAAATTGCTTTTCTAATTTCAATGGCTCCCACATATCATCACTATCCAAAAAAGCTATCCAATCACCAGATGCAAGCTCTATCCCTCTGTTTCTAGTTGCAGAAACACCCATGTTCTTCCCATTAGGAAGTGCTTTTATTCTAGAATCTTTTTGACTAAATTTTTCAATAATCTGTAATGTATTATCTTTGGATCCATCATCAAGAACTAGCAGCTCCCAATTTTTGTATGTTTGAGCAAGAACTGAGTTTATCGCTTCAATAACATACTCTTCACAGTTATAAGCCGGCATAATTACGCTAACTAAAGCTTCATTTTTACTCATTCTCTTGCCCCCTCTGTTTTTAGAATAGATTTTCCAGACCCACAAACTCTATAATCACTCTCATATTCAGACATATTCATGTCATATACCAAGTCACCAAATACCTTATTTACTGTACTTACATTCAGTAGCCTTAATAGGGGATTGAATAACTTAGTCATCAAAATCTTCTTTCCATGAACCTCGGCAATTAACTTTACCATCTCACTTGTATTTACATACTCCGCATTCTGCGGAAAGAAAAGTCCTCCACTTTTATTATCTATCAGCTGCTTAACAAATTCTGATAAGTTATCTACGTAGATCATGCTGCGCTTGTTTTCTACCTTTGGAAAAACCGGAGTTTTGAGAGCTAATCCAGCTAACCTTGGATAGTTCCCTCGGCATCCCTTGCCATAGACCATAGGCGGTCTTAAAGTTGCTACAGTGAAAGAATCATCTTGAAGCTTATTAATCAAATCTTCAGCTTCAATCTTTGATTTGCCGTAAGCACTATTCGGTTTGAGTGGAGTATCTCTATTGATAACGCCATTCTCTATACCATATACACTCATTGAACTCAGAAAAATAAACTGCTCTACTCCATCTTGTTTTGCTTTTTGAGCGGTTTCATAAGCCAAATCCCTATTCACTTTATAGTAAAGGTCCTGGTTATCACTTGTTTCTTTAATATGAGCTATCCCAGCCACATGAAACACAACATCATATGAACTAAAGTCCATTTCTTTCCATGTCCCATCTTTCATATCAACCGTATCTACTTTATATTTGTCAGGTTCTCTCATGAGCCAATTCTCGAGAGATGTTCCTATGTAACTGTTCTTACCAGTGATTAAAATATTTTTCATTATTTCACAGTCTCCTCACCACTCACATTTAAAGTGTACATATTAGGCCTAGTAAGTTTAATAGTTAGTGTTCTCTTGTTTATTGGTTGAACCTTTACTCTCTTCTTTATCCTTAGTCATCTTCGAGATAAATCCTGTCCCACCTTCAATTACACCTTTACTCCTAAGAACCGCCGTAAATGTTCCAATAAAGCAAATAGCATCAAACCAAAGACTTCTTTTCTTAACGTACTCCCCATCCAACTTTGCCTTAATCTCTATAGGCAACTCATCTCTACCATTAATCTGTGCCCAGCCTGTAAGGCCTACAGGCACATCATTAGCACTGTACTTGTCTCTTTCTTCAATCAGATCATACTGATTCCAAAGCGCTGGTCTTGGACCGATAATACTCATCTCACCCTTGAATATATTGATGATTTGAGGTAATTCGTCTAGGCTTGTCTTTCTCAAGAACTTACCTACCTTCGTAATCCACTGATCCGGATTCTCTAAGAGATGAGTAGGCATATCTGATGGAGTATCAATTCTCATGGTGCGAAACTTCAATATATGAAAATGACTCTTATGGATCCCTACACGCTTTTGTTTGAAAAGTACAGGGCCTTTTGAGTCTAATTTAATAGCTATGATAAGCACTAAAAAAACAGGAGCTAAAATAATTAGTCCTAAACCTGAAAGTACGATATCTATTAATCTTTTAATCTTTAAGTAAAACATAGTAAATGATCCTCCTGCTAATCTATGTGCGATGCTTCTATGGCACCTTAATTTGTTAATTTATGTATAAAAACAGAATCTATATGTTGTATAAGTGCTATTGCACTTGAATTTCCTAATTTATATGTTACTCCCACCTGTCTTTTCCACTATGGCTGATGAAGAATGACTGTCTAATTCTCAGCCCCTTGTTATTACAGGCTTGTAGCCTCTTTATCCTTTCAGGATACTCACGTCGAATTTTTTCGTTCCATATTTTACCATTTATGCAGAATCCAGCAGAAGCATTTTTTCATTCTGCAATATTTTGTTTTTAGTATTCATCATTTTATAATGATCAATCTTGGTCTGGATTTTTTAACTTGAAATTTTAAAGTGTCTTTCTTTGAGGCTTATTTCGCAATAATCCTCATTCATCCACCACATGTTGTGGTTGTTCATTTTTATAATCAATATATGGTGCTTTGTATATCTATATTAATTGGGATCCATTTCCAAGAAATTTTTAAATACTACATCTTGCATAACAAACTTTTTTCTTGACATTTCTTCTGCAACATATTGTGGTTTGTATCCTTTCAGGATACTCATGTCGTACTATACATACAATCAGAAAATATACATAACCTACAGGAAGGGAACTTCCTCTTCTTCGGTATCACTATGATCGGTACAATTCACCTTGCCACCCTCGTATTCAAGGATGCCATTTGACGGGCAAATTTGATACTCGCAATTTTCTAAGAACGTGTTCCACTGAAAATAATCATGGTTTACTTCATTGTGTAATAAATATATCTCATACTCTAAAACGATTTGCCTACGGTTAACCAAACAAGTTTGGGCCTCTGCATCCGCTTTATAGTTTGTTAATCTTGGGATGGCTACTAAGGCAAGAATAGAAATAATCATGAGTACTACTAAGACCTCTACTAAGGTAAATCCCTTTCGATTCATCTATTTTCCTCCATACCATCTAACATCTTACCTTGAATCCACCCTAAAAGCAAACAATACCCTTACGCCTCCCGGTACTCTTCCCTTTGAAGTTCCTGCTTTTCCTCGATTTCCTTCTTTTCTTCCTTTACAATCTTTTGTTCTTTCTTTCTTCGCTCCCGGGCCTTTAACTTCCCAATCATCCCGGTGCCGCCTTCAATAACCCCTTTCCGTCTTAGGACCGCGGTAAAGGTTCCGATAAAACATACGGCGTCCAGTTTCAGGCCCATGTTGTCCACGTATTTTCCGTCAAGCTTTGCCTTTTTTTCAATGGGCAACTCATCCCTGCCGTTAATCTGGGCCCATCCCGTAAGGCCTACGGGTACGTCGTTGGCCCCGTATTTGTCCCGCTCTTTTATTAAGTCGTACTGGTTCCATAGGGCGGGCCTTGGTCCTACAATGGACATTTCCCCCTTTACAATATTCAAAATTTGGGGCAGTTCATCCAAAGATGTTTTTCGAAGAAATTTCCCCATTTTCGTTATGTACTGGTCGGGGTCCTTAAGTAAGTGGGTGGGCATATCCTTCGGGGTGTCGATTTTCATGGTGCGAAATTTCAGTATGTAAAAGTGACGTTTCCCACGACCTACCCGTTTTTGGCGAAAAAATACCGGACCCTTAGAATCCAGTTTGATTAAAACCATGATCAGGATAAATACCGGGGCTAAAACCATAAGACCTAACAGTGCTAAAATCATATCCATATAACGTTTTACCGTGAAGTACATCCAATCCCTCCTTTATGTTCCGGTTGTGAAAATAAAAAACTGTTTTCATTACCCAATATAACTCTATGTAAACGGTAATTATATTTTTTTACCCTTCATAGTAAATAATAGATCATTTGTCCACTAATTACAAGGTAAAACCTTGAATTTGCAACAAAAACCATTCGACAAATTTCGCTTTTTTTGTCGAATGGTTTTTCTATTTTGTTGTTTATCGATTACTTCTTACACGCTTCTAGTTATGAAGATAGTCTTGAAGTACCATTACTGCTTCTTCTAATGTGTCGGTATAGGTTTGGACGTATTGATCGAAGGTTTCATCGTAATCGGGATTCATCCAGCTTAGTTCGTAGGCCACACCTAAAATCTGATAGGTAAAGTTAATTGCCCGAATATTTTTAACCTTTTCTGTCTCATCCCCTCTTTCCTCTGCCAGTTGAGCCAGGTCTTCAATTGCTTTTTCAACAGCCGTTACTTTAGAAACTAAATCACTATTATCCGTATAATCCGTGTGATTTTTTGCTTCTTCAATATATCTCTCTCCTAGGCTTTTAAATGTACTGTGTTGTCCACTTAAAATACCCTTCGGCGATTCATAGGGTGTCTCCTCGGCAAAAATATCGGTTTCGATTGACATCTCATTGATAAAGTATCCCCCTAATATGGAGTGTCTGATATCAAGGGAGTCCTCCACTAATGTAAAGCTTTTCCCATCGTTGTAATACCACTGCAGAGATATGCTTTCCATGTATCCCTGATCGTTGGTGTTCATTTTTATGGAGGGGACATACCCCATAGGTCTTCCCTGCTCATCAATAAAGCTACTTAGGGAAAAATCAAAATAGCCTAATGCATTACCGGTTTCCATTTCTTCTAGTTGCCAAAAACCTTCTTCTAAATCCGTGACCAATCCAGTGTCTAAATAATAACTAAAATAGCCATGACCGTCGTAACTAATATCCAAGGGAATGGGGTTATCTGCATCATAGTTATTTCCCTGGGTATCCTCTATCTCTTCCGATGGAACAAACCCTTTTTCTTTATAATCTCCTTGGTTCGTTCGTACAAAAATAGAATAACTATTTTGCATTAGATTCTCCGGATCCGTAAACTCATCTGTGGTCCAGTACCCTCCGGATATAAACTCACTAAGGGTAAAGGAAATTTTTTCTCCGGTATCTTCATTGTAATTGATATAATAGTTTTTCAGGGTTTTTAAGGCATTGTCCGTTTTCGCTATTTCCATTAAGTCGCTAGCGGTATGACTGTGAAAATATGCAGCCAGACTTTCAATTTCCGCCTTGGATATGCCTTCATCCTTTTGGTTCCCCTGTCCACGGTTTACGACCCCAAGCTTTAGGTCTCCCTTTAGATCATTGGTGGGAATACTGATGAGGTTATTCTCTCCCCCATTAATCGCTAGAAAGCTTACGATTCGCTCTTTTTTTTCAGCTTCGGTATTCACAAGGAGAAAAACATAGTCCGCCCCCGGTGTCAACCTATCCAGCTCCACTCTAAAAGCGCCTAGACTCTCTATCGGAAAAGAAGCTTTCCCTTCGAACATATCCTCCTGTAAAAATCCATAATCATCTGCTTCGATGGGAACCGCCCATACTGCATCAACCATAGATTTCGGTTGGGACAACACTGAAAAACTATTGATCCCCGATGCTTCGTAGGTATCTTGATACGTCTCTCCAAGTTCTCCGGTTATGGTAAACTCATTCAAATCCTCCCGGGGTGTAAACTTATAACTTTCTGTTCCATCAAATTCTGAACGAGTGACGGTATAGGTTTCTTTAAATGGTTCTATTGTAATGGGTAGGTTTTCATCATAGAATATTTCCACGGTTACCGTCTCACCCTCTAGGTCCCGATCATTGATCCAGTCATTCAGGGTGCTCCCTCCTAAGGGGTCATAGCCTAAGCCCATGTCCGAATACACTTCATCCCCAACGGTAAGCTGCATCACTGGATCGAGACTCTTAACTGTTTGAAAATTATAATCCGTTTCCCCTTGAACAACTTCTCTTACGGCCGTTACCCTTTGATTATTTCCGATAACCGATGGGTGAATGTAGTTTTGCAACGGTTGATTCATTGGGATTTGATTAACTTCAGCACTCATCTCAAATACATCCGTTGTTTTAATCCCTCCGTCATTCTTCATAAAGTCAACCTCATCCAGTTCAATCCTAAACTCCCAAAGGGTATTATCTTTTTCCCCTAACCAAGTTACATAATTATTATAAAGGGAATTAGAGTTCACATGAATCTTAGGATTTTTTCCTAAGAATAACGCCTGCCTATTTGGATAAGACTGACCATCAAAGTCCGTTTGGAAAGATACTTCTTTATACCCTAAGAAGTCATAGCTATTGGTACTGCTTTTCTCATGGGAAAGCTCCAATTCATTCGTTGCAACCTCACTAAGGTCCACTGTCTTTTCTTCGCTTTCCACTTCCGTATATAGCTGATAAACATAGGGTTCAAAATCCGAATTATTCCAGGAAGTTATGTTTGCAAGTATTTTATAGGTACCGGACTGAATCATAATTTGATCAGTGTAGGCAAACACTCCGACGTAAGTCTCCTCCATAAAAGCGCTGTTATAAAATCGCAGCTGCATGTTCGCTAAGGACCGCTCTTCTTCATTCAGTAGATTCTCCATACTGATATTTAATGGAACATAGCTCTCATCAATGGTTAATACTTTTGTTTCCGTTGAAAGCAGCTCTTCTTTGGTGAGTTCATCGAACAGTACATAGACTTTATCATTCTCCTGATCCGGGATGCCAAGGCCAATGTAGCTTACGTCTTCTAAACCATGGGTGTAATACTCAATACTTACAAAGAGCTTGTCTCCCTCCCATCCGTAGCTATAGCTCCGGTAGCGAAGATCAAAACTTTTATCAATGTTCCAGTTTTCAAAGTTTTCCACTTCGAAGGTTTTCCCCTCCAGGATAAAGGTAATCTCCCTTGTCTCTGTGGGGTCTACGCCCTCTTCTGAAGCAGCTTCAAAAAGATTCTTTCGAGCAGCTTCTACCTCCACTAGCGTTTGGTCAATCGCTTCCTGGCTCACTTCTCGGGTGTTGGCGGTTTCCCAGGAATCCCTTACCAATTGTCTAAATTCGATCACCATCTCCTCCGGAAAAAACCCTAAAAGATCTCCACTTTCAGCTCTTCTGATCAGTCCATCCTGATCAATCAGGCTTTCGATTAAGGAGTACCGTTCTACCACCACTCTTTGGCTTCTAAATGCATTAATTTTTTCATTTACATCTGCTGTGGCGTCGTCAATATCATTTTGTATTTTAATCATTTTTTCATCGCTTAGATCAGGCTCGTTTACTGTCTCTTCTATGGCCGCTGATAAATCACGCTCTGCATCATCTTTAGCATGGGTTAAAACATCGATTGCTTTTTGAGGATAGCTTCCATGAACATTCCCGACCTTCGGTTCTTCTAGAAGATTCTCTGCCCGAATTATTTCCCGATCCAAAGCTTCTGTATCCAAAACCCTTTGCGTTGTAACTTCTTCTGTTTCGTTATTTCTGTTTGTTTTAGTTACCACCGTAACTCCTGCTCTTACTTGGATTTCCCCGGGCAACTTTCCATCTTCTCCTACATCAATATTAATATTTTCTCTAGCCATCAATTTACTTACGTGATTATTGATGGTAACATTATTTTTCGAGGATTCCAAAACCACGTTGGTTACCGATGCGTCCAGAATCGCCGGGGATTCAGAGCTCACCCAAACATTTCCTTCTATTTTGGCGTTGTCCTCTGCATAAATCCTCACTCCTTCATTTTCCGAAACCATTCGGATATCCCCTTCAAGGCTAGTATTTCCCCTAATATGAATGGAATTTTCTCCACCACCTTCAAAGTAGTGTTCCGATACACCCACATCCTGAACATTATTCAGGGTTAAATCTTTTACGTCTTCTCCCACTTTTAATGTTTCCACCGTGGCGTTTTCAATAGTGTTATCGCTTCCATATACTTCAAGTGAGGCCAGGGTGCCACCAGCAAAATCAAAGGCTTTGCCAGTTACTTCTTTGCTGATCTTTACTGCCTTTTCAATCATCATTGCTTCCGATAACGCTATCCCGTCAGTAATGAAAATCTCTTCCACAATTAGGTGTTCCTTCGCTGCGATAAGCCCCTTTTCATTCGAAACTATGGCCGTTTTATCTTCATTAATTAACCGTAACCCCTCTGGATGTATTGTAATGATTAACTGTACTTTCTCCTCCATTCCGTCTAAGCTTCCATATAGATAGTGGGTCCCGATATCTAAGTCTTCTAATTTTGATTCCCAGCCTAAAATTTGTACTTCTTTTATCTCACCATCGGACCATTCTATAAGATGTGTGTTTGGAACCCCAGAATAATCACCTTTCGTCGTCGTTAAACGTATAGGCTCAATGGCTAACATCCTGGTGTCCGCTGATGGGTCCTCTTCGTCCCCGGAGTCTTCTCCATCCGGATCCTCAGGACTAGGCTCCTGGGGCGTTGTTGTGCCACCACCCGGTGCCGGTGTTGTCGCCGGCGGTGTTTCTACTTTGTCTTCAACTACCACATCAGCACTTGTTTCTTCCACCGCTCCGCTACCCTGTACTTTCGTAGTAGCGTTTCCGTTTACCGTTGTTATCTTCGTCGTCTCGGAAGTTTTAATGGTAACATTTTCTGAAGTCTCCATTACTTCGATGGTTTTTATGTTTGTTTCGCCCTTCGCTTCCACTTCCACATTGGATGACTCCACGGTTACCTTTTCAAAATCGCCTTCCAACTCTACCCGTTGGCCTTCCCCTTCCTTGGATATGGTAATATTCAATCCTTGAATATCCCTTGCCTTGATTCTCACAGCTCCGGAGGAGGTTTTATCTACGGTTATTCCGTTGTAGCTTCCTCCGTTGATATAAATACTATCGGTCCCGCCACCTCGAATGGTGGTGTTTACTTCCACGGTAACGTTGTTTAGGGTTGCATCGCCCTTACCAACCTCTTCCCCAATTAACAGATCACCGGTGATGATGATGTTTTCTAAAACAACGTCTTCCACGTTGATTATTGCATCTTTATCAATGACTCTTGTATCCTCTTCTAAGCCATAGGTACCAGCTCGGTTAAAGATTGCAGGGCCGGCCACTGCCGCATATGCCGCTTGGGATAGTTTCGATGAGATTGCTTCACTACCGCCAATTACCGTAAAGCCTTCCCTTCGACTTAAGAGACCTTCTACAGCCTCGGGCACATGCTCTCTTGAACCGTTCACATACACAATGGATGCGCCTAAGGTGGAGGCTGCCACCGCATCCACAAAGGATACACCATTTACTAAGTATACCTGGTCCATATCTTTAAAGGCTTTGGACTCTGCTACTTCCACACCGGTTTCGTATCGATTTTCACCGGCTAATCGCTTAATTACCCTTACCCCTTCTACGGCCTCTAATGCCTGTTCTACCTCAGGGGATACCGCCGCTTCGCCACCGACAATAATCAGATCCGTAATTTCCAGAGCTTCCATGGCTTCAATGGTTGCTTCAGGAACACTGTTTCGTTGGTTATTGATCAATAAAATCGGATGACCCATCTTCGCTAAGGGTCCCGCGGTTAAAGCGTCCACTAGGTTTTCATCATTCCCATTAGTAATTACCGCGGTGTTATCCTTTCCTTCTTCCATATGTACTGCAATATTGGCAGCGGTTTCATAACGGTTCTCACCGGAAATTCTTTCAACATCCAGATTTTTTTCTTCCAACTGCTCTTGAACCCTATGACTTACTGCATTTTCCCCTCCTACGATGATGGCTTTGTTAGGGCTGAGTTCTTCTAATGCGATAACGGTTTGTGTAGGGATTCGGTTTTGCTGTACTAAAAGTATGGGGGCCTCCTCTTTTCCCGCAAGTCCGCTGGCGGTAAGTCCATCCACCACATTTGCCTGATCCGAAGGGCCGTCTCCTTGAACAATGATTACTGTATCCGGATCATTTCTTTTCTGCTTTGCAATTTCATAGGCGGTTTCATAACGATCTTTCCCAGCAAACCGTTGTTCCTCATACACATTACTGTCTGCATAGGATATCCCAGCAAATCCTCCTATGACTGCGGAAAAAACCATTACAGTAGCCATAAACATTGATACGTACCTTTTCATTAAACACTCCTCCTCAAATTTTTTCCCGCTCCTTTGTCAAGTGTCTCTATACCAATGATTATTTATCCGGCGACTGTATTCCTTTGTAAAGATAGCGAGGGTGTTGGCTTTTTCAAAATTTCCTGTTTTAACTTTCTTTTTTAGTCTTTAACCTAGTGCTTTAGTCTTTCGCTTCGGGGGATGCCACTCGCTCTTTCGACATATCTTTGTCTTTTTCGACAAACCTCTAAAAACTACACATGCCACCACAGGTCTCCCCTATGATGGCATGTCATTAAATATGATAATATGATCTCAGTAAATACTCCCTATGGTGGTAAAAATTAATTATGGTATAGTAAATACAGTCTAGGATTATATTACTATTATTTTTGTTTTTAGTCAACTGAATTAGTTTACCGCAAGAGGCAAATATGATCCATATATGATAATGTCTTAATATATCACAAGTGACTATGTCCCAAATACTATTAAATCTATTATAATAGAACCTCAGGACTAAGAAATGAGGTGGACATAATCAGAAAGGTAATATT
>NZ_SUMG01000035.1 GCF_009910325.1 Isachenkonia alkalipeptolytica | reverse complement strand
ATAAAAACGAGCATTAGAATACTCGTTTTTAAAGAAATAAATGATATGAAACCCTGTATTTTTTAAGATTATTAGACAGGTCTTATTTAACTTTACAAAGTCTCATTTAGTTCTACAATTGACCAAATTAAAGAGCACCATTTTTTGCGATCTCTCCAAATATATTTGCCGGTTTCAGTAGGGCTTAAAGGGGCACTCCAAATCCTTAAAACTCATTTCATAAATGATAAGCTAAGTCTTCTCAAAAAAATTCATATTATGAAAAGCCTTACTTAGCATGTTTAACTTTTTGTAGCTATTCTTAGAAAAAACACTCCACTTTAGTTAGTTGGTCCGCCGTCCGTTTTGAAAGCAGCGAGAATCTCGACAAACTTTGAGACGATTTCCGGATCAAATTGGGTGCCGGAGCACCGTTTCAGCTCTTTTACGGCTTCTTCATGGGAGACTGACCCGATCATGGCTCATAACGTCGTATACGTCTACTACTGCTATAATTCGGGATAGCAATGGAATTTCATCCTTTTTAAGCCCTGGGGATACCCTGTTCCGTCCCACCGTTCATGATGGAAGAGAATATATTTGGAAATATGGATCAACTCCGGAGAGGTTTCCGCTATTCGATAACCGATCTCCGAATGCCTTTTCATTTTTTCCCATTCCCCCTTGGTTAGTTTTCCCGGTTTTCCCAGGATATCATCGGGAATCGCCATTTTACCGATATCATGAAGAATCGCCAACAAGCTCAACTCGTTCAGTTTATCATTATCAAGATTTAGTCCTTTACCCAAAGTATGGCTTAAGTCTTTCATACGCTTGGCGTGAGCCTCGGTTTCGTGACTGCGCTCATACATTGACTTTTGCAAAGAATCGATTATATGACTTCTGTTACTCTTTCCTTCCAGCAGTTTATTTCGATACATTTGCTCTTCCGCCTGTTTAATGATTTCTTTAATGGACTGTGTAGCCCGCTGCTTAATCCCGTAACCCAGGGAAATGCTGATATTAATCGGAGTATCGGAGGGCTTTTCACAGAGATTGTAAATCCTTCGGCCAATCTTCTCTACGCTTTCTTTGTCGGTATGAGGCAGTAATATGGCAAATTCGTCTCCTCCCCAGCGGCATAATACGTCTTCCTTTCGGCAGGCTTCACTAAGAATCTCCGCGGTTCGAATTAACAGTTGATCCCCTTCCAAGTGCCCAAAAACATCGTTTGTCAGCTTTAATCCGTTTACATCTCCGATAATAATTCCAAGGGGGAGTTGCCGCTTCGTGTCCAGCCGTTTTAACTCCTCCTCAAAAAAAGCGCGATTATATAGTCCCGTGAGCTTATCATAATAGCTTAGGTACCGTATTTTTTCCTCCGCTTCTTTTCGATTACGAATGTCGGTATATATTACTTGGTATCCGATGATTTTTCCGTCAACGATGGTGGAACCCCCGCGGACACAAACGTCAATTAAATTTCCCGCCTTGTCTTGTCTTACGGTATCAATCTCAATTTTCTGGTTTCTAAGCGCCATATCATTGATCCCGATGCCCTCTTGCAGCTGATTTTTGGGGGTTATTAACTCATCGATGGTTTTTCCGATCGCCTCTTCAGCAGTATAGCCGAACAACTCCGTAAATTTGTTGTTAATCTCCAGCACCCTGAAATTCAGATCAATATGGGCAATCCCATCGGGGGAATAATTAAAGTGTGATTCCAAAATATTTTTTTGCTTCTTTATTTGTTCCTCCGCATGCTTCATAAAGCTTACATCCGTGTAAATTGAATAGCCCGCAACCATTTTGTCGTTGATGACGATGGGTACCCCTTTGGCAAGAACCTTGATCGGGTTTCCATATTTATCATAGCGTACCGTATCTTTAAATTTTAGATCCTGTTTTTCAAATTGAGCAAAGGTAAGATAACCTTCGACTTTCTTGAACGGATCGATAACTTCGTTAATGTGTCGACCCTTTACGTCCTCATAGGTATAGCCGAAAAGTTTTGTGAACGCAGGATTCACCGTAATAATATATTCATTCTTATCAAAATAAGCAATGGCCTCCGGAGAGTTCTCAAAAAGACATTCAAAGGATTTTTTCTGATATAACAGTTGGTCCTGACCATTTCTTTCCTTCGTGACATCCCGCTGTGTTCCGACGATTCGAAGTGCTTTACCGTCACCTCCCCGCTCCGTCGCTTTTGCTCGTTCATGTACCCAGATATAACTGCCGTCTTTTTGCCGCAGTTTGTATTCCGCCGTATAAATCGAACTTTCACCATCCACGTGCTTTTGAAGCTCCGTCATTACCCTCCCTCGATCTGCAGGATGAATACTGGCCATCCAATCTTTATAAGACTTTGGATGACTATCTTCACTATATCCTCCAATAACATTATACTGTCTGGAATGGTAAAATACATTGGTCTTGATATCCCAGTCCCATACCCCGTAATCACTGCCTTCCAGAGCAAAATTTCAGCGCTCCTCACGCTCCATAATTGCCCTTTCTTTTTCTTTGATAAAAGTAATATCATTGATAAAACCTTCCAGAAACAGTTCATTCCCCTCTTCATCATGTTTGAACTGCATATTTAACAGGGCGGTTATGGTGCTTCCGTCTTTACATAAATACTCTACTTCACAATTTAATAATTTTCCCGTGCTTCTGACTATTTCCAACAATTCCTGTCGATTCTGCTTTCTAGCAAAGAGCTGCTTTTCTATGTTATTGATCGAGGAGATTAAATCCTCGGGAGATTCATATTTGAACATATTCGCCAGTGCTTTGTTAACATAAAGAAATTTCCCCTCCGCCGTGGTGTGGAAAACCCCTATCAATGCATTATCCAACAAGTTTAAGTAACTATCGGTGTCTTTGTAACTATTTTCCCTAGTCATTGTATATACATCTCCCATCAAAACAAACAGCAAGCACAGGTTAAAACTTGGTTTGTAAGCCTTTATTTCTTCATAGTATAAATCCGACTTCGCCCTCTTATGAGTTTAGTCCTAGTTCATATTAATAGTATATAAGATTATTGCTAAGTTGAAAAGAAGATTCTGAAAATAACCCAGAGGGATCGGACTCGGGATTCCAAGCATAGAGGATTATGTGAACACCATTTAAAACTTTTAGACCCACTGTCCACAATAAATCGTGGGGACTTGAAATCACCACGATTCGTTTCACTTGGATTAACTCCTTGCTTTACTGAATTTGATCATGCTCCCCCTCGGGAACGATTCAGTTATGAGCTTACCAATATCTTTATGAAAGACTGATCTCCACTTTTTTTCGTTAACAGGTCCTACTGTCCTTCATGCTGAAGATTTTCAAATTCGCCGAAATCCACGGAATACATAATACTTTGGCAAGAATGGGGGCCCCTAATTTTTCCTTGACCCTTTCGTTGGCGATGGGTAATATTGGTAAAGTTCTTGTTAGCAAAACCTTCCCCTTTATCACATCATCACCCCTCAGCTCGGCGGACTTAAAAAAATATTTGCTTTACCCCCTGGATAAAATCGGGATCGGAAACATCCGGGATGCCCCGAAAACGCAGTACCTTATCTCCCTTTAACAGCAACAGGATGTTTCGATTCTCATGGTAGGCAATCCGGTCCACCTTCCAGAGACGGTATAACTCTTCGTCAGCACTCAGTTCCTCCATTGCTTTTCGTGAGGTCACCCGGAAATCTTCCGAAGTATTAGGATCCTCTAAGATATCCTCGTAGATAAAGGCGGCAATCCGTTGATGGGCCCCCTGATAATAGGCATAACTAAATGCCCCTTCCTCAAAATAGTAATAGGCTTCATAACTGACCGGGAGCAGTGCACTTTGATCACGAAGGTAGTGGGGCGTCTTTTCTCCTAATTCCTTCATATATTCCCATTCGGTCTCTGCTAAACGGGGGTAATCCTCGGGCAGCCGGGACCGGTTTTGATCATCAAAACCCAAACTGGGAATATAGGCCATCATCACGAAAGCGATGGTCCCGGCGGCTAAGGCCAGATACAAAAGCACCTGGCTTTTTTTATCGGGTTTTTCTCGGGTCAACGTCTTATTTACTTGATGGATGACCCAAATCAATACCATGGTGAAAATACTACTGGTTGCAATAGCACCCCCATCGGTAAAATCCATAACCACCGCCGTCAGAATGATCGCCGCCAACAGAAGCTGTAAGCCGTTTACGATTCCTCCTTTTTTTCTTGCCCTTCCATAATCCGGGCTGTCATAGACTTCTCCCCTTGCTACACTTCTTTTCATCCGGTACCGCCAAACCAGCAAATAAATCAGATGGATTGCAAATGCCAGAAGAACCAATGGGAGTACCATTACAAAAACCAGTATGGTATTACTTTTTAAATGTTCAAGACCTACGGGATAAAGAAAATACAAAAATACGGAGAGTAACACCAGAATATACAGGGTCCCTGCCAGCTGTTTTTTCCATAGGGAAGAGTTAATCACCTGTTTTTCCCGGTCCAAATCTCCATGCACCGGTAGGGGCCGTTCCTCCTTTTCACTGCAAAAAAACTGTAAATGCCCTCGGGTGTCAATCAACCTCCACCCCGCTTCCTCTAACAGGCTTTGGCGCTCCTTCGACCTTTTGCTATTTTCCTTGGACCAGATCCCGGCTTTTTCCAAAACATTCACGGTAAAGTGCACCTTTTTTGGCGCAATTCGATCAAAGGTCGCAAAGTTTCCATTGATCTTTCTCAGCAACCAGCCCTTTTCCGCCATGTCTTCCAAATAACTTTCCATGGCTTTATAATCCAAATCCATAAAATTCCATAAAAACACTTTGCTTTTTCCCATTCTACCCCAACCCTTCTAGTCAAATATTAATTCATTGTCCTTTACCCCAATAACATCCCATACTCTACAACAGGATCTGATCCGCTTCAAATCCATGGGCAAAGGTAAGCATCGCCAATTCGATCATCAGGGAATGCATCTTTTCATAGGTTTCGGTATCTTCAATATCGTATCCATGAGAATCGATTTCTTGCTGAAGATCCTTTTCCAACCGAAGGATTTTCCCAAGCAAATCCGGAATTTCTTCAATCCGTTTAATTTTATTGGGAGTGATTCTTTCACTATTCTCCAAGGTTTGTCCAATCCACTCAATGGAAACGGCTGTACCATATACAATGGAGGAAATTGCCTTCCCTTCCCCTTCGATATCCAACATCAAATGGTGGTTTCCCATTTCACGCATTCGTCGGGAGCTTGCCAACAGTTCGGTGGAAGCTGTCATTATTTCCTGTTCATTCCCACGTACCAAATGATCATGGTATTGGTCCAACTCCTCAAAATAACTTACATAGAGCTGATCCCGCACCCATTCAGTTTGTCTTTGATACTCCCTTATTGTCGATCGACCTTCTACATTTAATATGAAAGAAACCGTCAGGATAAAGGCAAATGCAATCAAGAGCTCCCGTTGATAGCGTTTCATCCTCTGGATAAAAGCGTTATGCTCCGTGTTTTTCCCCCGATGCCCTTCCTGAATCGTAAGTTCTTGCCGTAAAAATTCATCGGCAGTGAGGCCGAACAAATCACAAATCAACAGGATCTTTTGAACTTCAGGGATGGATTGGCCGGCTTCCCATTTAGATACCGATTGCCGGGATACTTTTAATTTTTCCGCTAACCCTTCCTGGGAGAGATTTTTTTCTTTTCGAAGGCTTCGTATTTTTTCTCCGATTTCCATGAAATCATCCTTTCCATTTGGAATATTGATATTCTTCATACCATTATATCCGTCAACCGGTTAAACCGCCACCAACTCTACTGTATAATCCTCGCAACCGGCAGTTGCAAATGGGTGAATGTCCCAATACCCCAAACCCTACATATATAAAATCACTATGATGCTTTAAGGGGTCACTCTACAGCGTACCGCTTTCGCGTTGATTAGGTTATTAGTAAATAAGTTCTAGATTAAGATCCTCAAATCCTCTATTCTTTGGAAATTTATTTCTGTTTTTTGAAATCCTCTGTAAGATTCTTTTTTTCCGTTGTTGAACTAAGGGGTTGATTTCTTCTTCGCTGAATTTGGGTATAAATATAAAAAAGCATTCCGCAATGAAAATTCAGGTGGTCGCCTCAATATGATCATTGGGAGATGAGTGAAAGATGAGTAAAAAAATAGGTTTTCGACTGGCAGCAATCAAAAAAAGAGCTCCACACTAAAAGCTCTTCCCTTCGGAAGAGCTTTTAGGTTCTTACTATTCAGTTTCCATTTTAGTTGACCTCACAAAAGAACCGTCAGGTTGCGTAAAAACTGTTTTGTTACAAATTTTATATACTATATGTTGAATCCATGATTCAATGTTCAACTATATATAGCAGTTGATAATTATAACATCAGCGTTTTTACGCAGCCTGCCGTCGCCCTGTGAGATCTACACCTTTGTATTGCAACCTCATAAAAGAGCCGCCTTGTGAATACCAAGAAATTCCTTCTTTTAATAAGCCTCATCCGCGCCATGTTGGGCTTGTTCTTGAGTAAACCCTTCGAAAACCAACTGATCAATCAAACCTTGCTTTGAAAAACTCATGGTATTCAAATAATTTTCAGCACTTTTTACAGCCTGCTCAAACCAATCCACTTCCACATTTGCAACCCCATGTTCTGCTTGTTCCGTAGTGAATCCTTCAAACTTCAATTGATCAACTAAACCGGTTTTAGAAAATGCCGTATATCTTAAATAATCTTCTGCGCTTTTGATAGCCTGTTCATACCAATCCACTTCCACATGATCCACAGCAAAGGTTGCTTCTTCGTCACTATAATCTTCAAATTTCAACTGATCGATTAAGCCTTCCCTGGAAAATGCAGAGAAACCAAGATAATTCTCGGCACTTCGTAATGCATTACGCTCCCCTGAGGTCATATCATCTGCAGGTGATTCTTCAGCGACTTCCTCTTCCTCTTCTTCAACAGGATCCTCATCGCCTTCCGATTCATCCGCTACTTCTTCTTTCTCCCCTTCATCATCGCCATTATCATTCTCGCCATTATCATTCTCTCCATTATCATCCTCCTGGGATTCCTCCGGTATTTCTGCCACTTCCTCCCCGTTGTCGCCCTCTCCCAAGGCGGAACCGAAGACCATAAAGAGCACCAGCACTGCTGCTACAATGAACCACCATCTTTTGTAAATCGGTTTTTTCTCTTTTCCCATTTCACAACCTCCTTAATTTTTACGTAAAGTGTATTACATACCAAATATAAAAATCTTCCATATCATTTTATCATTACCAAATATGGATAGCAATTATATTTTCAGCATTTTCTTTATTTTCGTTTTATTTCCAATGATTTAACCAGATTTTTTTATTATTGCTGTTTATTTAATAATTAAGCAGGAATAAATCGAACGACAATCGAAAGAGTAAAACATACATCATTTCAATAAAAAAAGACCTGTATAGGTCTTTTTTTCATTGGCTGACATGGGTTTTTTATCCGTAACTCACGCAGAGATGGTATGAAAACTCAGTTTCCGCCTTCTTCAAATATTCTTGTCGACTCCAGTACTAAGTAAACATAAAAACATAAATTCAATCAGTTTCTCTATACCTTTGTATTGCAACCTCATAAAAGAGCCGTCCCTTGTGAGCTCGTTACTTGCTCTACACATTTGTACCACTGCCTCACATAAGAACCGTCTCTGCGCGAGCTTGCCTGGCATATCAAAAAGCAAGAGCCAATCCTACGATTGACTCTCTGCTTAATGGATTAACGACACAACGTAGCTGCTCTATTTTACTTCATTTCCTCATAGAACATAATACCCGTGCTTTTGGCTACCTGGATCAACTTTATAACATTATTATAATTATTCTATTCAATGACAATAACGCCTGCGTAATCAGTGAAGTATCCTATTATTGGATGCCTAGGTATTTCCTCCCACGAATCTGGGTTTACATGATAAACTTCTTCACTTGCGATGCCGTATAAAAATGATTTAAGAGCATGATAATTTTGTTTAGTTAAATACCCATTAGCTCTTTGTCCTAAATTTCCATCACGTGTATTCCCTTTTGTTTCAAAGAATACGGCGGGACAACTATGCCCCTCTTCGTTAAGGTTATCATAATTAATACCAAGCATCATAGCAGAAACAACTCCACCGACAATATCAATCTCATATTTATCTTCTCCACCGATTACGTATCGATCGATATGACTATACCCATAGTCTTTTATATCATCGTATACATAGGATTGAAGTTGCCGCGTAAGGTCATTATACTCACCATCTTTCAATCCAGGAAGCGTTGGTCCATTCGGTGCTAAAGAAATACCAAGAGAGAATGATACAGACTTGTTGCTATCAGGCATTTCCTTAATCCCTTGATGGTGCATATCCAGGGCAAAATCCGGTTTCACTTCAGTCCAAAACTCATACAGTGCTCTGGATTCAGAAGCAACAAAGCCAAACCCTTCTCCCATCAAATCCACTTTCCAGTCTCTATTTAAGTCAATATATCTTGGATCACCATCTTGATCCAATAGAGGTTCTCCTGTATCTTGATCAATTAACATTGTACTTCTCGTATTCATTTCAATCCCATCTGGATTATACATTGGTATTGCGTAAATTGTCACATTATCCAGTATAGTTTGTACATCTTTTGCTCCGTTACTCCCCAAAGTTTTTAGCACATCTAGCACAGCTTCTGATACAAGTTGCTCATCTCCATGAATACTCGCTTGTACCCAAACTTTAGTATCACCTTCTCCAACCTTTGCTACGTAAAGACTTCTACCTTGTTCACTTTTACCATATTCGTCTAAAGTAAAAACTTCTACTGTACCTTTACTTGTTCTTTCAATATCGTTTAAAATTTTAATCATTTTCTCATAATTAATCGTACTCGAAAGATTTGTTTGACCTTCATTATCAGTGGAAGGACCACTGGGTACTAGTCTAGGGGCTGCGAAACCGAAAGATGTTACCATAAAAATTACAGCTAACACTATTATTAATACTTTAGTTTTCCTCACTTTTCTTCACTCCTTTTACGGTTCAACATGCTCATTAAAGCCTGTCTATTTTATTCTTCTAAGAAAACTTGGCACTCTTTTTTTCTGTTTTCACAGCAATCCATACAATAATAAAAACCAACAGTAAGTATCTTATGAAGGAGTCGTATTTATCCAGGGGCTATCTTTGGTAAAGGGGCGGTCCATTTCAAATCTTACTTAACAGCATTTCTTAACCGTTTCTAGAATCCTTGTCCAGGATCCGGAACCGTAATTCTAGGGCCAGCTTCAGGAATTTCATCCTCATAGAAAGAAGGATCGATATCATATACTTCTCCTGTTGCGAACCCAAGAAGCGTTTCGTAAATACCATCTAAGGATTGGCGTATATATCGTCCATTAGCTTTCTGACCGGTATCTCTGGTGGATTGACCTCGGGTTTCATATAGCATAACCGCTGTATCGTTCATTGAGAAAGAGCCTAAAGTGGTACCCGGTAAGCCATACCCCCCATAAAAGTCTTCCACACGAGGATACTTAGTGATTTGTCCAAAGAGGGAGTTTCCCTTTTGCAGTTTTTGGTATACTAAAGCATTTACTTGTCTGGAAAGATCAAGGGATTCTTCTGTTAATGTGTAGGTATAGGTTTCGCCATTGTCAACAATGGTGTCTTCCCTATCCAGGGGCACAAATTGGCCAAGAATCTGCAAGGTCGTTAATTCAGGATTCTCTTCCGATTCGATATTGCTTCCTCTGTGGTGATGATTGATATACAGATCCGGTTCTAATTCCTTAAAAACATCCCGTAGGGCTCTTGCTTCAGGCGTGACATAGAAGCCCGGCTGGCCACCCCAATTTTCATCTTCATTACAGGGTGAATGCTGGTCGCTGTGGACCGCTAAATCAAAGTCAAGATGAGGATGGGCATCGCGATTAATGTCGTAACCGGGAGTCCCTCTCCAGGTTTGTGATACATGGTACCATGGAGCATCTGTATCGGCATCAAGCCCCCACTCTTCAGGGGTCCAATACTGAATATTTTGTCTGGTTTGTGCATCCCCATAGTCTTCAATTTCAAAAATCGTTGCGCCATCAGCATTCAACATGGGAATAAACCACACGGTAACATTATCAAGGATGTCTCGTACTTCCTTGTTATTACTCATGGCCAGCGTTTGCATTAAATGCATAACGGCTTCAGTACCCAAGGGTTCGTTCCCATGGATTTGAGTATCGATTAAAATTTTTGGATTATCGTTGTCGGCTTCCCCAAACTTAGCCACATAAATCGGCCATTCGTAACCTGAGGAATAACCGATTATCTCAGTTTCCATTCGGCCTTTCGATCGTCTTTCCATATCCAACAGTCGTTGCTCCACATCCTCAGGTTGAAGCAAACTGCTTAGACTGACGTTTTGATCTGGTTGTATCCAGGGTCCATTAGGGATTGATTGAGGATTTGCCAAAGAGTAACTGGCAAACACCGCAAAAACCATCATAAAAACTAAAACCAAACTAATCTTTTTTTTCATAATAACCTCCTTTTGTTAGATCGGATAACAAACAAGGTAAAACCGCCCCTTTGTGATAAAGATACCGTACGTTTATAATATTTTAAATAGTCAGAACAATCAATTCTTTTCATTATAAACAGGGCTAACGAATTATCATATAAATAGTTCAATATACTTAAGTATGATTTTAACTAGTAAAAATAGACTAAAACCCAAAAACAAAACACGGTACAAAGACCTCAGGCTGGACGGTTCTGTCATAATAATTGGCGATAAACTACGAAAACCATTTTTATCACTTTCTTCAAATATGCTTTCCGGCCCAGCATTCTAATAATCTAAAGAAAAACGGATTTAATTTATTGCTCTACACGTTTGTATTGCTATCTCACACACGAACCGTTCCCGTGTAAGTCGAAAGAACTATCCCCGCGTGAGAAACTCAATGGAAACTGTCAACGACAACACCACTGATTAAGTTCCTTCTCTTCTTTCCCACCACCCCGTTTGTAGTCCTTATAATGGTTTTTTTGCCGCTTGATTTTCTTTTTGGCCACCTTTTTTTGAAGCAGTATTTGCTTTCGCCGATGGATTTTTTCCTCCGCTTTTAATTTTAAATAACTCTCCCACCGATCCTCTGTAAGACTGCCGGCCTCCATCGCCTCAGCCACGGCGCAGCCGGGCTCCTGTTGATGTTTACAGTCCGCAAACTTACAATGCTTTGCCAATGTCTCAACATCTTTAAAAGCTTTATCCACCCCCTGATAATTGAATAATCCAACCTCCCGCATTCCCGGGGTGTCAATATACAGGGCACCGTTTTTCAGCGTAAACATCTGCCGATGGGTGGTGGTATGGCGTCCTTTTTGATCCTCTTCCCGAACTTCAGCGGTTTTCATCATTTCCTCCCCCATCAATAAGTTCAAGAGTGTGGATTTTCCCACACCGGAGCTCCCCAATACCATATAGGTCTTCGACGGCTCCAAATAGGACCAAAGGCTAGCAATCCCTATTTGGGTAATGGCTGAGACTGCCAGGATATCCACTCCGGGAAAGGCCGCTTCCAGTGAATTAACCTTTTCACGGACGTCCTCTTCCGTTGCCAGATCCGTCTTCGACAGAATCACCATCGGTACAGATCCTGCATCCCAGACCATGGCGATGTAGCGGTCGAGTCTGGCAATACTAAAATCTCCGATTACGGACTGAACCAATATACAGAGATCCACATTCGCACCGATTACCTGGGCGTCAATTCCATCGGCCTCCTGTCTTTGTAAACAGCTTAGACGGGGTAGCACTTCTTTGATCACGGAAGGTCCGTTCTCATTATAATCCACAACTACCCAGTCCCCCACGGTCGGATTTTTCGCTGCATAAAGATTTTCAAAAATCATTTTCCCGGATACCTGGGCCTCTTTTTCGCCCCCCTTTGTTTGAATTCGATAGCGATCCGCAAATACCGCCGTTACCCTTGCGGCCTCCATGGGTTTTAGTTGTTTAGGATTTTGATACGCCTTTTTCGCTTTCTCAAACTGTGATTCCCACTTTTCATTCCATCCAAAATTATTTAATTTCATTGGTTTCCTCCTATTTTTTTAGGACTTTTAAAAAATTCTCTCCCCTATTTCGGGCACAAAAAAACCACAGAATAACTCCTGTAGTTTTCGGCATACAAAAAACACGATAACCTTATCGTGCCCTCGTTTTAAAAATATATATCAATAGGCTAGGGGTTATTACTTTTTGGGTCAACACAACTAAGGCCAGGGGAAACTTACTAATCTTCCGCTTTCCCGGGATGTACTGACCGGCTATTCAGTTCGATGGGTTCACCTCAATTTTTGATTTTTCCATAATAAACCTACCCCTTTCCTAATAAATTTAACCTTAGTACAATTATTATACCTCTTGTTAATCGTAAAGTCAATTCAGAATAATCTTAAAGCGAGGCGAAGTTATGATCCATATATGATAATGTCTTAATATATCACAAGTGACTATGTCCCAAATACTATTAAATCTATTATAATAGAACCTCAGGACTAAGAAATGAGGTGGACATAATCAGAAAGGTAATATTAA
>NZ_SUMG01000034.1 GCF_009910325.1 Isachenkonia alkalipeptolytica | reverse complement strand
AAATTTTATATGCTTTTTATTTTGTTTTTATTATTTATCATACATCAAACATCATTTTCAAGGGGGTGAAAAAGCGGTTTTGGGAAGGGTCGGATGAAGCGAGGATCAAAAGGAGGTATGTATGTACTATTCGAAGAGAAAGTTAGCAGGGGTATTAGTATTGTTGTTGGTACTTTCCAGCTTATCCATGTTGGGAGCGACACCGGAGAATCATGAAAGAAACCAGGTATTAGAGAACTATCTTCAACAGGAAACGGAATTATCGGATACGCCCAATCGTCTAAATCCCGAGGACTTCACCACCTGGGATCCCGATAAGGAGTACAGGGTAATCGTACAGCTTACAGGAGATGCAGCCATTGAAGAGAGCAAGGATATGGATGAAAAGTATCACGAACTTCCTGCGGGAATCCGAAAAAACCTGGAGCGGGGGATTTTAGGAGAGCAGCAGGGAATCATTAAAATGTTGGAAAGACGGGGATTTGATATCGAGGTGCTACATAACTATATCGTTGGCATCAACGGTTTTAGTGCCTTGGCCAAAGGGCATGAAATTGAAGCCCTCAAAGAGGTTCCCCAGGTAAAGGACGTATTTATTTCCAATGAATACGAGCGACCGGACCCTACGCCGGAAATGGAATTCACCCATGGGATGATCGGAAGCGAAGCCGTATGGTCGGAACTGGGATATCAAGGGGAAGGTATGGTCGTGGCCGTGGTGGATACGGGCATTCAGTGGACCCATCCCGATTTTAATCCCGATTATGAAGACTACGATCTAGTCGTCGACGAAGCACATATTGATGAACTGGAACTGGTGGGAGAATATAAAACCCCGAAGGTCGTATATGGCTATAATTATTTTGATAATCAGCAAACCGTGGAAGATATGAACGGAAACCATGGACAGCACGTTGCGGGAACCGTGGCCGCCGACGGAGAAATCCGAGGGGTTGCGCCGAAGGCCCAATTGGTGGATATTCAGGTGTTCAGTGAGGATCCGGAAACCCCATCCACCTCCGATGACATCTATCTAAGAGGAATTGAAGACGCACTGAAAATCGGTGTGGACGCGGTAAACATGAGTCTTGGTGCGGTGGCTTCCTTCTATCAGCCCAATAGCGCCGTGGACGAGATGATTACCAATGCCCGGGAAGACGGCGTGGTATTTGCCATCTCCGCAGGGAACTCCGCCTACTCCACCGATGGCATCGGATTCCCTTGGAGAGAAAATCCCGATGTCGGTCTTGTGGGCGCCCCGTCATTAAATAAGGACTCCATATCCGTGGCATCCATGGATAATGTGGCAACCCTGAACAATTATTTAACCTATGAAATCGACGGAGAAGAAATCCAGGCACCTTACACACCTGCGGGACCCTTTTACATTCCCGATGTATTAGAGGAAGAAGAATATGTTTATGCAGGTCTTGGTGGCGTGGAAGAGGATTATATCGAAGCAGACCTGGAACCTCAAAATGATTTCGAGGGACTGGATTTAGAAGGAAAAGTTGCCTTAATTTCCAGAGGGAAATTCCCCTTTACCGCAAAGATTATGAATGCCCAGGAAGCCGGGGCAAAGGCGGTAATCATATTCAATAATGACGGAACCAATGAATTGATTAATATGCAGTATCCGGACAATGGAGAAATACCGGCGATGTTTATCGGTTCAGAACCAGGTTCGGAACTGGCGGAATTGGAAGAGCCGATAACTCTGAACTTCCCCGACGGAACCATTGAAGCGCCGAATCCAACCGCAGGTGAAATGTCCGCCTTTACTTCCTGGGGAACCACCCCGACCTTGGATATGAAGCCGGAAGTCACCGCCCCCGGTGGAATGATTTACTCCACCCTATTAGACGGTCAGTACGGCTCCATGAGCGGAACCTCCATGGCGGCTCCCCATGTGGCGGGAAGTACGGCTTTGGTACAGCAATATCTATTAAACGAAGGCATGGACCGAGAAGACGTAGCGGAAATGTCTAAGATTCGTCATATGAATACGGCGGATCCCATAGAAGACCCCTTCGGTAACCTGTACTCCCCGAGAAGACAAGGGGCGGGTATGATTCGACCGGATAAGGCGATTATGTCTCCGGTAACCGTAGTTAACGAGTATGACGGCGAAGCCAAGGTACAGCTTCGGGACTTTGAGGAAGAGGAGTTCACCATGACCTTAGAGGCCACCAATCATAGTGAGGAAGCGGTAACCTATGATGTGGAAGTGGACGTGATTGTGGATGAGTTGATTGCGGTATTAATGTGGCAGTGGATGGACAGTGCCCCCTTAGTGGACGCCGTCGTTACCGGTGATGAGGAAGTAACCATTGAGCCGGGAGCAACGGAAACCGTTACGGTAACCGTGGATATTTCCGAAGCAAAAATCCCCGCCTTCCATCCTTCTTTAGGATATGAAGAGTATCCGGTGGTGGATTATCCGAATTTATTTGTGGAAGGATTCATTCGATTAATCGATCAGGACGACGTTGACGGAGGGGGAGGACTTGATCTGGTAGTCCCCTATGTGGGCTTCTACGGCGACTGGGCGGGAGAAAACAGTCCGCGAGTTCTGGACGGATTTGACTACTACGGAGAAGCCTCGGTATTCGGAAACGGAGTACTGGTAGACCAGGACGGATTCATCCTTGGATTCGATCCCG
Organism: Isachenkonia alkalipeptolytica; assembly: GCF_009910325.1. Classification (NCBI taxonomy): domain Bacteria; kingdom Bacillati; phylum Bacillota; class Clostridia; order Eubacteriales; family Clostridiaceae; genus Isachenkonia; species Isachenkonia alkalipeptolytica. The sequence goes on along the minus strand of NZ_SUMG01000034.1, from coordinate 10,758 downwards.
AATATGAAGATGAAGGATTGATTGACCGCATCGCCATCTCCCCGGGAAATGAAGATGCAAGGTATATGGCGATTCCCGTATTCTCCATGATGCGTAATGCAGCGAAGATCGAGTTCAGAGCCCTCAATGAAGACGGGGAGGTTGTGCGGGAAATTCATACCGAAGAATGGCTACGAAAATCCTTTGCCAACAATCCCGGATACTATATCGAAGAGTTTGGCTGGGACGGAATGGACGATGAGGGCAATATCGTAGAGGACGGTCAGTACTACTATGAGATCGCCGCCCTACCTCATTATGAAGACGCTGTATGGCAAACCAAGCAGATCTCTCTATTGGTGGATACTAAGGCGCCGGTAGCGGAGGAAGTACAATATGATCAAGACGCGAAAGAACTTAGCTGGACCGTATCCGATGAAGGTGTGGGACCGGTATACATGGAACTTCGGGTAGATGGTGAAGTGTATGAAGACTTTATAGCTCGAGAACAGGAATACGTCATTGAAGACTTTGAATTTAGACCGAATCAAAAAGTGGAAATCATGATCGAAGACTATGCAGGAAATGAAGGGGTTTATGAGCTGTCTCCAAGTCTAATGAGAGGCAATCGACCGCCCCATAGTTTCCAGCCCAATCCCGGAAGAGGACGGGGAAGAAACTAGAAGGAATGAAGAAAAAAGCTCACCTTTTTCCGGTGAGCTTTTTTCTTCCGGTGGAGGGGAAGGGGCTTTGGTACCAAAGTCATATAGTACTAAACTCTTAATTTTCAATTATTTCCTGTTTTTCCATAGAAAATGTCCAATCCTTAACAACCTTGTAATATAATAAAAGGTACATGACGAAAAGTACAGCTCAAGGAAAAGGGAGGTAAAAAATCGGCGGGTCTCAGGAAATATAAGGGAGGAGCTGATTAAAATAACGAAAAAAGGAGGGTAGTGGTGTTATCGTTACAGGTTAAAATTAGGTAAGGGGTGATTTTTTGAATAGGTCAATGTCCAAGAAGTTGAGTATTTTGTTGGCAGTAGTAATGGTTATAACCAGTTTTTTCAGTTTTTCAGCACCGGTGTTCGCCTACGAAAACCCGGGAGAAGAAGGGGTTTACATTGAAACCTTCGACAATCTGGATAACACTTCCCAAAGCTATATAGACGGAAGTTTTACCGGGAATTACGGAATTGAATGGCATTATCAGGGAGGAAGAGGAAGTCTTGGGAGTTATGAAATAGACGGAAAAGGCCTGATGCTTGGGGGCATTCGTGATGACAGTAGGATTTATGCCGAAGACATCCCCGGGGGCATTCAGGAGTTTGCCGTGGACCTGAAAAAGGGATTCACCAACAACAATGCCCGGGCGGTGGAGCTCTTTATCAACGATGAATCCTATGGGGTTTTTGACCTTGACCTTGAGGATACGGGAGTACAGGTATTTTCTGTGGAGGATATCGATGTTGAGGGAGATTTTACCCTGGAACTTCGCCACGCATCCGGTGAAAGTGACCGGGCACAAATTGTGGTGGATAATATCCGATGGGCCTCGATGGAGGAACCGGACAACGGTGACGACCCCGGAGACGGCGATGATGATGACCTGGAGGTTATGCCCGTCGAAGAAGTACGGGAGGCGGAACTGGGAACGGAAGTGGTGGCCGAGGGGATTGTAACCACCAAACCGGGAAGTTTCGGCGGCCAAGGATTCTATATCCAGGACGAAACCGGAGGAATTTACAGCTTTACCGGGAACGAAGATATGGTATCGGAAGTGGACCGGGGAAAAACGGTTCGGATCTTCGGAGAGCGGGGAGAATTTCGAGGCCAGAGTCAAATTTCCATTGATGCTCTGGAGGTAGTCGACGAGAACACCGTGGAGCCGGATCCGAAATCCATTGAGGTAGAGGGAATAGAGGATGGGGAACATGACGGTGTACTGGTGGCCCTTTCGGAAGTGGAAGTTCTGGAACTGATTCGAGAGAGCTATGATACCGCCACGATAAAGGTGACCGACGGCGCCAACGACGGAACCCTTCGGTTGGATAACCGAACGGGCGACGACTACGATGACGTGGCAGCCATGCTTCAAGAAGAAGACATCATCGATGTGACCGGCGTTGTGCAGCACAATGAATTCGGCGAGCGGATCATGCTGCGGGGCGTAGAAGACATTTACCTAGAGGAGGCGCCCCCGGAGGGCGTGCTAACCGTACAGGAAGCCATTGACAACAATGAAGGGGAAGGCACCGTGGAAGGATATATCGTGGGAACGGTGATCAGCGGCGGGAATTATCAGTTAGAGCCGCCTTTTACCAGTGATACCAACCTGGCCATGGCCGATGATCCCGAAGAGACGGACCCGGACAAGATCCTACCGGTGCAGCTGCCTGCGGGATCCATCCGAAGCGAATTGAATTTGGAGGATAATCCGGATAATTATCACCGAAAGGTGCAAATTACCGGAGATTTGGAAGACTACTTCGGTGTACCGGGACTGAGAAGTCCTTCAGAGTATCAATGGGCGGATTCCGAAGACGAAGAGGATCCCGAGGAGCCCATTGAGGGAGTGTTATCCCCCTTAGAGGCAAAAAAGATCCCCATGGAGGTTGAGGTTACGGTGACGGGAACGGTAACCCATGTGTTTTCCGCTCGGGAAGCCTATATTCAGGACGATATGGGCGGACTGCAGGTCAACCTGCCGGGAATCGGTGATGTGATCCAATCGGGGGATGAAGTGGAAATCACCGGTGAGCTGGGGATTTTCAGAGGAGAATTGCAATTTGTCCCCGGGGATTTAGAGGAGAGTATTGAGATTCTCAGCCAAGACAATGAACTTCCTGAAGCCAAGGAAGTGTCCTTAAAGTCCGTGGCGCAGACCAATAATTATATGAATGTATCGGAAGTATTGGAACAATATGAAGACAATGAAGAAACGGTGACCGTAAAAGGGGTGATCACGGAAACCCTGCCGAATAACGAGTTCGCCATGGAGATCCGGGATCTTCATGATGACGGGGAAACCATCAATGTGGCTCTGCCCGCAGGATACCGGGACGACTTTAATCCTGAGTTAAATCCCGATGCGGTGGGAAGAGTGGTCCTGGTTACGGGACAGCAAGATAACTACTTTGGGGAACCGGCGATTCGACAGACAAGCGACTGGGACCCTATCAATGAAGTAAGCACCGCCGGAGAATTCCATGTGGGCTTTGACGTGGAAGGCATGCTGGTAGAGACCATGTATCCCGGAGAAGTTCGGGGAACCGACAACCACGGTTTTACCCTTCGGGATGAAGAGGACAGCGCCTACGTTTATTCCGGACGGGCAAAGAACTTTGATCTGGATAGTATTGAAGAGGGAGACTGGTACTTCGTTGAAGGAATCGTGGGCTTTTATGACCGTGCCCAGCTAAAGCTGATGGATGGGGAAGACCTTCGATTAACCGCAGGACCGGGACAACAGGATCCCACCCTGCCCCTGGTACTGAATCCGAAACCGGCACCCTTTACCACGGTGTATGACAACACGCCTCTGATTTCCGTGGACCTGGAAGCCTCGGAGGTTCAGGGAGCGGGAGATATTCTGTATGATGAAATAAAAATGTATCTAAACGGCGAAGAAGTGGATGCCAACGTCGATCAGGAAAACGATCACGTATCCTATCAGGTGCCGGAAGACCTGGCTATTGGAGATCAGGACGTGGAAGTCCATGTGCCGGATTCCAACGGAGGGGTTAATGAATTTGCCTGGTTCTTTACGGTGCAGATTCCCGATACGGATTTCAATTTCTTCTACGGAATCCCCCATGCCCATACCGCCTATTCCGACGGTGCGGGAGACCCCACCCAGGCCTTTAACCATGCCAGGGACCGGGGCGTTGATTTTCTTGCAATTACCGATCACTCCAACTGGCTGGACGGGGTTACCGATGGTAATTTCGAATACGATCAGTCCAGGGACGAGTATGTGGAAAGGAATCATCCGGAAACCGGGGAACCCTCGGAATGGTTAAGCACCCGACTGGAAGCGGAAGCCTTCAACAGTGAAAACGAAGACTTCCTGGCCCTAAGAGGGTTTGAGCAGACCTCCAGCATCTGGGGCCATGCCAATACCATTAACTCCAGCACCTATGTGGAAGCGAAAAGTCAGATGGTACCCCTTCGGGATTACTACGAATGGGCCGCCGATGTTTCCACCCGACCGGGAGAGAACGTGTTTAACATGTTCAACCATCCCAACTGGCCCGACGATTCCTTTGCGGATCTGGCCTACGTACCGGATATGGACCGTTATTTCAACGGTATTGAAGTGGCCAACGGGGCACCTCCCTACAGCTACACCCGTTCCGAAGGGCATTATTGGAAGGCCCTGGATAACGGTTGGCGAGTAGGGGCGATGAACGCCCAGGACAACCATGCGGAAAACTGGGGAGATCCCGACACCCTTACAGCGGTGATTGCCGAGGATTTAACCACGGATTCCGTAGTGGATGCCATGAATGAGCGACGAATGTACTCCACGGAAACCCGAACCTTAGAACTTACCTTTAAGGGGAATGATCACTGGATGGGCAGCGTTATCGACGTGGATCCCGGTGAGGACATTGATTTTGAAATCCTTGCGGAAGACAGTGAAGTGGACATTCAAAAGATTCAACTGATCACAAACGGTGGTACGATTATTGATGAGATGACCTTTGACGGCGGAACCGACAGTGCTCAGTGGAGTCCTTCCGTGGAAGCCGCCGGAGGAGCGGAATGGTTTGTGGTGAAAGTCATTCATGATATGGGACTGTGGGGAACCTCCTCACCGATCTTTACTGCCGGCGGCGAGTACGACCTGAAGCTTACGGCCCTGAATGTGGATCCCGATCCCACCCTGCCCGGATTTGAAACGGAACTGACGGCCACGGTGGCCAACATGGGAATTCGCCACGTGGACGAGGAAGTGGAAGTATCCTTTTACTTGAACGATCCCGAGGATGAAGACATGCTCATCGGAAAAGACACCTACAGCGACCGTATGACCTCGGGCAGCAACGTGGAACTGAGTACCGAATGGACCCCGGATCCCGACATTGAACCGGGACGTCACCGGATTTACGCCGTGCTCACTGACATTGACGGGGTTACCACGGTAACGGAAATCTCCAGCGGAGTTACCGTCGTAAATCCCATCGGTAAGCGAATTATGATTGATAATTCCCATAACAACACCGATGTTCCGGGAACGGTACTGGAAATGATTGAAATGCTTCGACTGTACGGTTATGAAGCGGTACTGAACGAAGAGCCGATTACCGAGGAACTGTTGGAGGATTTCGACGTAATGATTATTAACGTTCCCGATTCGGAGAACGACAACTTTACCGATTCGGAAACCGAAGCCATCGGAAACTGGGTGGACGACGGAGGCTCGGTTATGGTGGCCAACAAGTCCAACCACGGAAATAATCCGTTGATGCTCAATCCGTTGATGCGGGATATGGGAACCACCATCCGCTTTAACGATGATAATGTGTATGAACCGGAGGATTCCGACAAGTACACCGGCGGGATGGTATGGTCCATTGTCAGCTACAACCTGCCCTACACCCAAAGCGGACTGAATCGGAATATGGAAGCGGTTCGAATCTTCAGCGGAAGCTCCCTGGTTGCGGAGGACGAGGATGGAAACTACATTCCACTGACCAATAACGAGGAGACGAATCTGGAAATCCTGCTGGGAGGAAACGAGACCTCCTATACGGCAAATCCCGGACCCTCGGCCCATGTCTACAATGAAAAGGGCGACTTAAACGGAGAGGACATCCCGATTATTGCCAAGGAAGAAGTGGGTAGTGGAAAAGTGGTGGCCGCAGGACGTCACTTCTACTCCGACTTTGAAATCGGAAACGATCAGAGCAACACCGCCCTGACCCTGGAAATCATCGACTGGTTAGCGGATTATGATCGGTATATGACCATCGAAGAGGTTCGGCAAGAAGCGGCGGAGGGAGATATTGTCTCCGTACGGGGAACCGTTACCGCACCCACGGATCATTTCTTCGACGTATTCTATATTCAGGACGAAACTTCCGGCGTCAATGTCTACGGAACCCAGGCGAAGAACAACCTGCCCGTGGGCACCGAGGTACTAGTTACCGGAGAGGTGATGTACTTTGAAGGGGAGCTGGAAATCGCCTTTGACGAGTACAATTACCAGGTGCTCTATGTGGGTCCCGTGGATGAGGTGGAGCCCATTGAACTGAGTACGAAAGAGGCCATGGAGGATCAATACGCCGGTATGCTGGTTACCACCAAGGGAAAAATCGTGGAGCATAACCAAACGGAAAGCTACTTCGTGGTCAATGACGGCAGCGGAGATGCGAGAATTCATGTGGACGGCTACGTCGGCGCGGATATGGGCCGCTTCGAGGAAGGGGACTTTGTCCAAGTTACCGGAAACGCTTCCGTCGGTTCCGAAGGAGCGAGAATTCGGGTTCGATTCTATGAGGATATGGAACTGATTGATCCCTTTGATATCGAAGATCCCGAAGAACCGGAAGAGCCCGACGAAACCCATCCCTCTGATCGATCTCGAAGACCGGAGACTCCCGGTGAGCGGAACAATCCCGAGGAGCCCCCGCGGCATGGGAGACCGGATCACGCCGGAGGACCCAACAAGGAAGAACGGGGCAACGGCCGGGGAAGACCGGACCACGCCGGTGGACCGAACCATCGACATGAACAACAATAATGAATAATCACCGGAGGAAACGTATGTAAAACCCTCGATGTCTTGTTAAGGTGTTGAAATTCTAAGGCTAGGTTGATCTTAAGCTGCACTGTGACGGTTTTTATCACAGTGCGGTTTAAGACTACATAAGGAATGATCAGTGAAGAATCAACGAAGGACGAAGCGATGAACAACCTTTGTCCGACGAATGAATTTGAAGGAGTCAAACTATGACGTTAACTGCCTTACCGGCTAAAAAAGATTTGCTTTCCATTGTACTATTACTTGCCATTGGGATCGCGGCCATTCTCACTTCCGGACTTTTGGATGGTGAGGCTTTTGCCCCCGCTCGGGATGTGCAGTTTGAACGGGCGAAGGTTTTGGATGTTACCGCGGAGCGCCTGAGTGAAGATCGAAACATTGAAGGGGTATACACCGGCTTTCAGGAACTGGAGATAGAAGTATTAAGCGGTACCTTTGCAGGGGAAACCCTGTCGGTGAACAACTCCATCGGCAGAGCCTACAACACAGTGGCGGAGGCAGGCATGACCCTGATTGTCAGTATTGTAGAGGACGAAGGGGAGATGCAGAGCATCGTGATCTATGAGTATGAGCGAAGAAACGCCGTTTATCTATTGGTGGGGCTTCTCTTTTTCGTGTTGCTGATCGTGGGACGGAAAAAAGGGCTGATGTCCATTTTCTCCCTGCTCTTTACCGGTGTACTGATTCTTTTCTTTTTGGTGCCCTCTCTGATCCGGGGAGCCCATCCCATGGTGGTGGGAATTATTACCGCGGTGTTATCCATCACCGGAAACTTTTATCTGTTAAACGGTTGGTCGAAAAAAACCTTCGGCGCAATTATCGGAACCTCCCTGGGGGTGGTTTTTGCCGGCCTGATGGCCTATGTGGCCGGACGAGTAGGAAACATTTCCGGAATCCATACTCCCAATGCGGAGCAGTTGATGTTCATCGCCGACGACACAGGCCTTCGCATACAGGGGATGCTGTTTGTGACGATTTTAATCTCTGCTCTGGGGGCGGTAATGGATGTGGGGATGAGTATCGCCTCGGCCACCTTTGAACTCTATGATCAAAACCGGGAGATCTCCAAAAAGAATCTCTTCGCCGCGGCCATGAACGTGGGCCGGGACATCATCGGCACCATGACCAACACCCTGATTTTGGTATTTGTAGGAGGGATGTTGGGAGTGATTATTATTTCCGTCTCCTACGGAATGCCCTATAATCATTTTATCAACACCGACATGATCGCCATCGAAGTGACCCAGGCCCTATCGGGAAGCATCGGTCTGGTCCTGACGGTGCCCATCACCGCCTTTGTATCCGCCAATATGGCCAAGTTCAAGCAATGAATCAAAGCCTACCAAAAGGGGAACCAAAGGGGACGGAGGCGTTTGAGTCACCTCATGACTCAAACACCTCCGTCCCCTTCGGTTTGTTCCTTCGATCTTTACTCAGCAGAACCGCTGTATTCTCCAAGATCCCGGTCCACGGTGCGGACCAGTTCGCCGTAGTCTTCGCTTTCTACGATTACATAGATATCGTCGTTTACATCAATCGGGTCGCCGGAGAAGCTCCATTCTCCTTGGGCATCCACGGTAAGGGTTTCTTTGAGGACTTCTATGGGAGGCCCTCCACCCGGTTGCATCCAAGGAGTGCTAATGTCCAGGAGGACTTCCGTATCGGCTTCGGCGGTTCCGGAAATTTCTCCTGCAGCTCTGTTAACCGCCAGGATTTCCAGGGCGGCCACTTCAAAGGTATAGGTGGTGATCCCGTCGGTTATTAGAATCTCTTGTCCGCTTTGAAGGATAAGCTCCTGATCGCCATGCCCTTTAACATCAAACCATCCTCCGTCGGTATCTACTGTGAAGGTGATAGTATCGTTGATCGTCAGGGTCACTTGGTCCCCCCATCCGAAACCGGTGATGTTATCTTCTTGAGGATAAATAGTAACTTGGGGTGTGGCGGTACCCCAATAGAAAATGGAACCGTTCCCTTCCTCGTTCATTACCAAGGCCCCTCCATAGAGATCATCTCCCATTTCGAATTGATCCGTAAAGTCCGCCGTCCATTCGCCCTCATCATTGGCCGTGACAGTTAAGCGGGGCATGTCATCGTAGTCGTCTCCTTGTTCCGAGGTATCAATATATACTTCCACTTCCTGATTCGGATCCGCCATTCCCATTACGGTGTTTTCTTCGGTATCCACCTCGGTTACGTCTATGAAAAGAATCTCATAGCTCAGCTGTCGCTCCATATTATCGGTCATTGTCAGAAGGTCTCCCCCTTGAAGCTGATACTCCGTATCGGTTTCAGAGAAGTACAGCTGGAAACCACCCTCTTCGTCGGCGGTGACCGAGTGGCTAAAGACCGTGCCTTCCTCCCCTTCGATTTCAATGTCAACCTCACTGTTGGGCAGCCAGTACTCACTGGTGATCAAATCCATACCAAATACGGTTTGTACCCTAGGGGCAATTAATGGAACCCCGGTTACCTCCTTGGCTCTTTGGAGAATGGAATCCGGCGCCACCATATTGCCGCCGATGGCCATGAAGTTCTCCAGGTTTCGAAGGTGGTTGATCACGGATTGGGGAATCTCTTCCCGGTTACCGTTAAAATACACAATAGGCGCTCCTAGGGTGGAGGCGGCTACCGCGTCTACAAAGCGGGTGCCGAAACCGTTTACAAGATAGGCTAGATCATTATCGGCAAAGGGCGCAAAGTTGGCCACGGCCACAGAGGTTTCGTACCGGTTGGCTCCCGCCAGTCGGGGAAGTACCGATACCCCGTCTATGGCGTTCAGCGTGTCTTCAATATCGGTGGATACCGCACTGGGACCTCCGATAATAATCAGTTCTTCCACCCCGAGCTCATCAATGGCATCAAGGGTTGCATCGGGAACTTCCCCTCGAAGGGTGTTGACAAGAAGGATCGGATGGCCCATAAATGCCAGGGGACCCGCGGTTAAGGAATCCACTAAATTTTCGTCGTTCCCGTTGGTAATCAGAGCGATGTTACCTTCGGCGGCTTCAAACTCCATAGCAATTTCCCCGGCGGTTTCATAACGATTGTCCCCTGCTATTCGTCGGGTTTCAATATCTAGGGCGGCGATGGCGTCCTCCACCGATTGCTCAATGGCATTTAGGCCTCCGATAATATAAGCTTCCGAAGGGTCGATGGATTCTAAGGCAGCAAGGGTGTCGGGAGGCAAGCGGTCCTGCTGCACTAATAAAATCGGAGCGTCCCATAGCCCCGCTAAGGCGCTGGCGGTAAGACCGTCAACAATTTGTGGCATTTCATCTTCTTCATCTCCCCGAACAATAAGTACCCGGTCCGCATCGGCATTAAAAACTTTTGCAATTTCATAGGCGGTTTCATAGCGATTGGCCCCGGCAATCCGGTAGTCATCCCAGTTTACCTCGTCGGCCAAAACCGGACCTTGAACACTTCCGAAAGCGATTAGACACACCATGGCGAAAATCAGTAAAACGGCTACTTTTTTCATACGCGATTTCCTCCTTTTCCTGTGAAACACTCTTCTTTCGGCGGACAAAACCCCATGATAATACAAATCACCCTCCTTCTTAATTATTTCTTCAAAAAAACGGTCATCGATGATGTGTTTAAAGCTTAACAAGTCTAGCTTTATTATACCCCCTAATTCTGAAATCTCACTATCTTTAGGGGGGCAAAATGATATAAAAAGAGGGTTGCCGGACCGACGATTGATTTCTAGGACGAAGGAGAAGTAAGCTTTTTTTAGGAAACAAGTTTTTTCTACAAAACACCTCTCATTTTTATGGGCCCTTTGTCTGATGTACGGTGATGCTCTCATCAATACGAAGATAGTCATCAGGGTTATCTATAATATCTTCATAGTTTGCCTCTTGCGGTAAACTAATTCAGTGTCAACCCTTTTAGAAAATGTCCTTAAATAGTTAAAACATAAGCACCAGATTGCTGGCGGTAATCGTGATTTTGTAAAATACAGAAATTACCAAGGTATAATGTTTTTGGGTAACCTTAATAAA
>NZ_SUMG01000033.1 GCF_009910325.1 Isachenkonia alkalipeptolytica | reverse complement strand
TTAATATTACCTTTCTGATTATGTCCACCTCATTTCTTAGTCCTGAGGTTCTATTATAATAGATTTAATAGTATTTGGGACATAGTCACTTGTGATATATTAAGACATTATCATATATGGATCATAGAAACTGAAAGAGCAACGTTCAATAAATTGACAGTTGCTCTTTCTCATGTTATAATTTCTCTAGTGACTGAACATATGTTGTTTAAGACGGAGTAAAAGGATGAAGGTTATGGCAAATCAAAAAGGCAAAGTACTGGCAACAAACCGAAAAGCAAGGCATGAGTATTTTATTGAGGAAGCCCTGGAGGCAGGAATAGTGCTGGTGGGCACCGAGGTTAAATCCATCCGTATGGGAAAAATTAACATTAAAGAAGGTTATGCCCAAGTTGATGGGGAAGAAGTATTTCTACACGGAGTGCATATCAGCCCCTACGAAAAGGGAAATATCTATAATAAAGATCCACTACGGGTTCGAAAACTTTTGCTTCACAAAAGAGAAATACGAAAGCTAATCGGTTATATCAAACAAAAGGGTTATACACTAATACCATTGGAGGTTTATCTGAAAAAGGGCATGGTGAAGATTTCCATCGGTGTAGCCAAAGGGAAAGCCCTTCATGATAAACGCCGTGATATTGCCAAAAGAGATGCCAACCGTAACATTCAAAAGGCCCTTCGACAGCGACAAAAAGAGATCTAGGGGGCGTACTGGTTTCGACGGAGGTCTGGAGCCATCAGTAGCGAGTCGTGTTTCGCTCTTTCACACGTAAAAAAACTGAGCACTAAAGATAAACGCAGATAACAATAATTACGCATTAGCTGCCTAATTTATTAGGTAGCCCGTCTCTCTTAAGTTCCCACAGCTTAAGATGAGGCGCCAAACTATGTGGGGAACGACTTAACGGATGTCCTGACGTTAAGTTGTACAATCAGGACTAGCCGATCTTAAAGCCCGTTACTAGGCGTTTTGAAAGGCGAACTCTAAAGTAGTAACTGCACTCGGAGAAACTGATGGTGAAGGGCTTTCGGACGTGGGTTCAATTCCCACCGCCTCCACCAATTTAACAACCATGCATTATGGTAATCCATAATGCTTTTTTATTGTCCTTAGCCGTCCTATAAAAGAATCAGCGGCTAAATTTCCTCCCCATAACATAAGTTTAGCAAAAGGGAAGGGCATTAATACATAATCAAAAAGAAAAGAGGGTTTTTATGGATAGAAAGAATGAATTATTACCAATTCTTGCGGGATTATTAGTCGCGTTTATTTTCGGATTTTCCTTTACCTTCACCAAGGGAGCTTTAGAAATACTAGATCCATTTCATTTGCTAGGGCTTCGATTTTTGTTTGCCAGTGTGTTATTGTGGAGTCTATTGCTACTTAAAGTGATAAAAATTAATTTTTCCGGCAGAAGAATGAAACCTCTATTTTTTTTAGCCTTGTTTCAGCCGGTTTTATATTTCATTTGTGAAGTCACTGGTGTGGATATGACCTCTGCTTCTGAAAGTGGAATGATGATATCTCTTATTCCTGTCGTAGCTGCAATACTCGGTGTGATATTCCTTAAAGAAAAACCCAGTACTAAGCAGTGGATCTTTATTTTCCTATCGGTGGCGGGAGTAATTTTCATTACTGTTATGCGAGAAAGTGAAGTGGAAGGAAATTTTATCGGGATGTTGGTGCTCTTAGGGGCAGTTTTTTCCGCCGGGGCTTTTAATATCCTGTCCAGAAAATCCTCATTATACTTTAATGCCATAGAAATTACCTTTTTTATGATGATGGTTGGGCTTGTAGTCTTTAATGGAATCGCAGTAACTGAGCATGTTCTAAGGGGAGAGTTAACCTCGTACTTTACTCCCCTTTTTAACCCCGTTGCTTTTTTCGCAGTGGTATATTTAGGGATTCTCTCTTCAGTAGTGGCCTTTTTTATGTTGAATTTCATGCTGTCTAAAATCGAAGCGACAAAATCCGCTGTATTTGGAAATCTGGTGACGGTAGTATCCATCATCGCGGGGATCCTTGTTTTAGGAGAACCTTTTTACTGGTTTCATGTTGTGGGAGCGATCCTGATTTTGCTTGGGGTGTGGGGTACTAACTATTACGGAATCAAACCCCGTAATCCTGAGACAAATAGCTAAGGCAGCATTTTATCAGTAGTTTTAATTGATTTATTCTGATAACTTTGTTATAATCTAATTTATACAAGTGAATTTAGATATGCGATGACTGGAAGTAGTAGGTAACGCCTTTGTTTTACAGAGAGCCATAAAGGGTGGAAAGTGGCAAACAAAGATACCGAACTCGTCTAAGGAGCAGTTTGGCTGAAAGCAGTAAGTCAAACCGGTTACGATCCGTTAATCGAAGAGTGGATAAATGATTTAATTATTTATCAATTAGTGTGGTACCGCGAATCTTCGTCTCTAAATGAGAGGAAGATTTTTTTGATGAAATAATCAGCTGAGGATCATAATTATAAAGGAGGAATATGTATGAGTACAAACCCAGGTTATCATCCGGAATCCATCGAAAAGAAATGGCAGGACCGATGGGAAGAAAAAGAAGTATTTCATGTTAAGGAAAGTGATGATCGTCCGAAGTTTTATGCCTTAATTGAGTTTCCCTACCCTTCGGGACAGGGGCTTCATGTTGGCCATCCGAGACCCTATACGGCCCTGGATGTGGTGGCAAGAAAAAGAAGAATGCAAGGCTATAATGTGTTATTTCCTATGGGATGGGATGCTTTTGGATTGCCGACGGAAAACTATGCAATAAAAAATAAGATTCATCCTGAAAAGGTAACCAAACAGAATGTGGCCCGATTCAAAGCCCAACTGCAATCCTTAGGTTTTTCCTTTGATTGGTCCAGGGAGATTAATACAACAGACCCTAGCTATTATAAGTGGACCCAATGGATTTTTCTTAAACTTTTTGAGAAAGACTTAGCCTATAAACAAGAAATTCCCATTAACTGGTGTACCTCCTGTAAAATAGGACTTTCTAATGAAGAGGTAGTGCAGGGTAGCTGCGAGCGATGCGGCGGTGAAGTAGTGCAAAAAGTAAAAAATCAATGGATGTTAAAAATCACTGAATATGCAGAAAGACTGATTAAAGATCTTGATGAAGTGGATTACATTGAACGGGTAAAGACCCAGCAAAAAAATTGGATCGGAAAATCTGAAGGTATGGAAATCAAGTTTCCCATAGATGGAACCGAGGAATCCTTAGGGGTATTCACTACTCGGCCGGACACTTTGTTTGGAGCAACGTATATGGTAATATCTCCGGAACATCCATTGTTGAATAAGCTTCAAAATCAAATCAAAAATTTTGACGAAGTTCACCAATACCAACACGAAGCCGCAAAAAAGTCGGACTTCGAGCGGAGTGAACTGATAAAAGAGAAAACCGGTGTTGAGTTAAAAGGTATTAAAGCCATTAATCCTGCATCGAAGGAAGAAATGACTGTGTGGATATCCGATTATGTCTTAATGACTTATGGAACCGGAGCGATTATGGCGGTGCCGGGTCATGATAGTCGGGACTGGGAGTTTGCGAGAAAATTCAATCTTCCCATTAAAGAAGTAGTAAAAGGCGGAGATATTACAAAGGAAGCCTTTACCGATGTGGATCAAGGGATCCTGATAAACTCCGACTTTATCAACGGTCTTAAGCCCCAGGAAGCCATCGAAAGAATCAGTGATTGGTTAGCAGAACAGAAGCTTGGAGAGAAGAAAGTTAATTATAAGCTCAGAGACTGGGTTTTTTCCCGACAACGATATTGGGGAGAGCCGATTCCACTGGTTTATTGTAAAGATTGCGGCTGGGTGCCGGTTCCTGAAAAAGAACTTCCCTTGGAACTCCCGAAAGTTGAAAATTATGAGCCAACCGATGATGGTGAATCTCCCTTAGCAAATATTGAGGAGTGGGTGAAAACCCCCTGTCCCTCCTGTGGAAAAGAGGGAAGACGGGAAACCGACACTATGCCTCAATGGGCCGGTTCCTCCTGGTATTATTTACGATATATGGATCCTAATAACGATGAAGCTCTAGCCTCTAAAGAAAGACTGGATTACTGGTTACCTGTTGATTGGTATAACGGAGGCATGGAACATACCACCCTCCATTTGCTTTATTCAAGATTTTGGCATAAATTCTTATATGATGTCAACGTGGTTCCCACTAAAGAACCCTATTATAAACGAACTTCTCATGGGATGATTCTCGGAGAAAATAATGAAAAAATGTCTAAATCGAAAGGAAATGTGATAAACCCCGACGAGATTATTGAGGAATTTGGAGCGGACACCCTTCGGGTGTACGAAATGTTCATCGGGGACTTTGAAAAAAGTGTTCCCTGGTCTCAAAACGGAGTAAAAGGTTGCCGAAGATTTTTAGACCGCGTATGGAAAGTACAGGACTTGTTAGTCGAAGGAGAGGATTTCTCCAATGAACTAGAAGTAAAAATGCATCAAACGATAAAAAAAGTCAGTGACGACTATGAAAGCTTAAAATATAATACCGGTATCGCAGCTTTAATGACCTTAATTAATGAGTTTTATGATCTTGGACGGGTAACCAAAGGCGAATTTAAAACCTTCTTATTGCTGCTAAACCCCGTTGCTCCCCATATTACCGAGGAGCTATGGGAAATTCTGGGTCATAGGGAAGGGATCGTTGAACAACACTGGCCTATTTGGAATGAAGATAAGACCGTGGATAAATTCATTGAAATTGCAGTACAAGTAAACGGCAAAGTTCGCGGGAAGGTAAAAATTCAGCCGGAGGCCGACAAAGAATCCGTAGAAAAAATAGTAAAAGAAGCTGAGGGTATAAAAGAGTACTTGGAAAATCGTGAAATTGTAAAAGAAATCTATGTACCTGGACGAATATATAACATCGTGGTGAAGGGTTAGTTTTATTGATTAGTTCTTAAAGAGTTAGTAAAATATTTATGCTATGAAAAAAAGTTTGAAATAGTAAAGAAAATAATCTGTTAAAAACAAGAAATAAAAAAAGACCGGATATTTATCCGGTCTTTTTTATTATAATAAGGTTTCAATATTTTCCTGTTGTTTTACCTTTTTTAAAAGCTCTGGAATATTTTTAAAATCACTGTTTAGGTTATACACCTTTTTAAAGTGTTTAAGAGCTCTTTGCTGATCCTCATTAAAGTAATGAATGATTCCTAAATAATAATTGCTCCATAAAACAATGAAGAATTCAGAATTGTTTTTGACTCGGTAAAATTCTGCAACCCGTTCACCTAGTTGGAAATCTCGAAAATGAACAATTAAAAACAATAAATAAACCATGTGTTTTTGTGAAGTTTCAGAAGAAAAGGATTCCGGGGACTGCTCAAAGGCATTTTTATAAACATTGTAAGCTTCATCCAATCGATTCATATGTAAATAACATTCACCTTGGATAAGCTTTAGGCCGTGATTGTTAGGATACTCTTCTATTAAACGATCTAAAGAGGCTAAACACTTATCAAATCGTTTTTTCCGATAGTATAGTTTGCTCTGTTGCAAGGCAGACAGTAAGGGGTCACTCTTCTTTCGCCAAAAGACCCTTAGAAAAAGAAGGCCTGCTCCGATGAAAAAATAAAGGGGATCCCGAAAACTCAGGAAAATAAGAATCACTCCCAGGACTCCTAAAAGAGATTGCAAAGGATAGAAGGAGCTTTTTCTTTCTTCGAGGTTGCTTAAAAAATCTAAAGATGATTTTGGTTCACTAAGCTGCAAATAAGGGTTATCAAACTGTTTTTTCATGGAAGCCTCCTTGTAAAATTATGATGGGAATATGAAAATGGGGAGAAGAAATAATCTATAAACTTCATTATAAATCGTTATAGAATAAATTGCAATGTGCTTTATAGATTACAGGGTTTAGTATAGCATCTATTCAGTCTCTGTGTTAAAATATGAATAGAAACTGCAAAGATATGTTATTAAGTATTAGTGACAGGATGTAAGCAGTGGGTTTAATAGGAGGCGTTCAAATGTCTTGTAGTACTTGTCAAAAGGGTTGTGAATCAAAAGAAACACTTTGCCCTTTGTGTGGTGGGATTACTCATAAGGTGGTAGCTGAGGAAGTATATAAAATGGTGAAAGATCAACTACGCTCATATCTTCATGGAGATCGCTTTCATTTATGTGATACTGAAGAATGTGAAGTGGTTTTTCATTCAGAAGATTTAGAGGAAATAATACTTATCCAGGATATTAATACAAAAAACCTTCATCCAGAGAAAGTGAATTCAACCGTTGAAGAATTTTCAAAAGAGTGATCTTATGGAGAAAAACACAATAACACCGGTAATTTTGGCCGGAGGGGCCAATAGTCGAATGGGTAGTAATAAAGCATTGTTGGAGATTGATAACCAAAAAATTATTGAAATAATGGTCGAAAAGTTGGAAAGAATATTTCACCAAAAAGTACACATTGTTACAAATGATCCGAATATTTATGGTTTTTTGAAGGATGTTTGTTTTCTTCGGGATTTAATACAGACCGATAAGAAAAACTCCCTAGTCGGTCTTTATTCCGGTTTGGCTCAAATACCAACGAAACAAGGTTTCTTTCTCCCTTGTGATATGCCTTTTATTAATGAGTCTCTGATTAAGCATTTAGGAGGGTTATCAAAGGACTACGATGTAGTGGTACCGAAAATCAAACAATATTATCAACCTTTGCACGGAATTTATCATAAAAACTGTTTGATACCCATGAAGAAAATGATTGATCGGCAACATTATAAAATCATAGATTTTTTCCCGGAAGTCAGAGTTCGAACAGTGGATGAAAGTACGATTCACCGTTTTGATCCGAAGGAAATCAGCTTTTACAATATCAACAGAAAAGAAGAATATGAACGGGCTATAATAATTAATCAATATTTAAGGAGGATGGATATGGAAATAATGAGTAAAGAAGGAAAGATTGAAATATCTAATGAAGTAATTATGACAGTGATTCGAGAAGCTGTAAAGGACGTGGAAGGGGTTATTTCTTTTTCCAGCGGAGTTTCAGATTCCTTTGCGGAGGTTTTCAGTAAAAAGACTTCCAGTAAGAAGGGGGTAAAAATTCAAAAAGGGGACGAAAAGATAATTATAAACATATCTGTTGTAATTCAGCTGGGAATTAAAATTCCTGAAGTTATTGAAAAGGTACAAAAAAGAATTAAGGATATGGTACAATCCATGACTGATATCCCTGTGGAACAGGTTAATGTGTATATTCAAGATATTGAAATATAAACAGATCGTAAAAATCAAGAAATAGTGTTTACTTAAATAAATGTCTTTGGTTTGGTCTATTGAATCTGTTATAATATCATTTGCAAAACAAATACTTAGGAAAGTTCGTGAATTAGGGAGGCAGCAGAATGGAAATATTTTTTGGTGTTTTAGGAGGGCTTGGTCTTTTTCTTTATGGTATGCATGTAATGAGTTCCAGTTTACAAAGGGCAGCTGGAGATAAACTGAAAGACATTATCGGGGTGCTAACCACAAACCGATTTTTGGGCGTTATTGTAGGAGCTGTGGTAACTGCTGTTATCCAAAGCAGTAGTGCAACAACAGTAATGGTTGTTGGCTTTGTGAATGCAGGAATGATGAACTTGAGTCAAGCCTTAGGGGTTATTATGGGTGCTAATATCGGGACAACAATAACTGCTCAAGTAATTTCCTTTAGAGTGGACGAGTATGCACCGATCGTTATCGGTGTTGCTGTAATAATCTGGTTAAGCACAAAAAACCGAAAGGTCAAACAGATATCCGAAGCCTTTATCGGTTTTGGTATTCTTTTTGTGGGGATGACCTTTATGGGAGATGCTCTAAGACCCCTTAGAGAAATGCAAGCTTTTCACGACTTAATTATTAGTTTTTCCGAAAATCCGATTTTAGGCGTTTTAGCCGGTTTCTTCATCACGGTTGCACTGCAAAGTAGTACAGCCTCTACAAGTATTGTTTTGGCCTTATCCTTACAAGGTTTGGTGCCTCTTGCCGCGGCCCTGCCTGTCTTGTTTGGAATTAATATCGGAACTACGGTTACTGCAATAATTTCTTCTATCGGAGCTAACCGAACAGCTCGTAGAGCTGCAGCAGCCCACTTTGTATTCAATATAGCGGGAACCTTGATATTTTTGGTTTTCCTAAGAGTACCACTATACTTGGTGGTTGAACAATTATCACCAACAAATGTTACAAGACAGATTGCCAATGCCCATACTATTTTTAATATTACCAGCACATTGATGCTATTACCCTTTGCGGGATTAATTGTAAAAACCGCTAAAAAAATTGTTCCGGGAGATGAGGATGTCCAGGAAGGTATCAAATATATTGATATACGGTTATTAGAAACCCCATCAATAGCTTTGAATTCCGCGATGAGAGAAACTCTTCATATGGGAAATACGGCGAAAAAAACCCTTCATAGCGCTTTGAAAGGCTTTTTCAATAAAAATGAAAAAGAGATCATGGAAGGATTTCGCATTGAAAAAGTGGTAAATGAAATTGAACGGGAACTCTCGGGATATCTTGTTAAACTTTCCAACACGGATATTTCCAAAAAGAATCGTGAGATTCTTACAGGCCTTTTTAATACGATTAATGATATTGAACGGGTAGGGGATCATGCGGACAACATTGCAGAGCTTGCTATGTATCGATTGGAAAATAAATTGTATTTCTCGGAAAAGGCCATCGATGAGTTGGACGAAATGAGTACGATGACCATTGATGCTTATGAAAAGTCGTTAACCGCTTTAACCAACTTAGATCAATCTCTTGCCTTAGAGGTTTTGGAAATTGAAAATCGGATTGATGAGCAAGAGAAAGCGTTACGTACAAATCAT
This sequence comes from Isachenkonia alkalipeptolytica, assembly GCF_009910325.1. Taxonomy (NCBI): domain Bacteria; kingdom Bacillati; phylum Bacillota; class Clostridia; order Eubacteriales; family Clostridiaceae; genus Isachenkonia; species Isachenkonia alkalipeptolytica. The sequence goes on along the minus strand of NZ_SUMG01000033.1, from coordinate 5,853 downwards.
ATTGAACGTTTAAACAATAATTTATGTAATACAGGATCCGGAGTAGTCTTCTTGGATATTATCAGCAATTTGGAAAGAATCAGTGACCATGCATCCAATATTGCTTATGCGGTATTAGATCAAATCAAGTTAAATTCTCAGTCATAAATTAGCAACAATGATGTAAACCAGAGGCATATCAAAGAATAACTCTATTTCTTGAATGAGAAATAGAGTTATTTTTAGAGTTAATTGGGTATATTAATGGAAAGAGAAAAGGAGAGGATACAGATGAAGAAAATAGGTGCATTATTTGACGTTGATGGAACACTATATAGAGATTCTTTAATGGTGGAGCATTTTAAAAAAATGATTAAATATGAAATTATTGATCCTTCCATATGGCATAATGAAGCCAAAAAGACTTTTCATAACTGGGATAAACGACAAGGAAACTATGAAGACTATCTCCTTGAAGTCGCTCAAATATATTTGAATTCCGTAAAGGGAATCAGCCGAAAGCATATGGAGTTCATGTGTGACCAGGTAATTGCAAAAAAAGGGGAAAGGGTCTACCGATATACCCGAGATCGTATCCAGTGGCATAAAGAACAGGGACATACCATCATCTTTATTTCCGGCGGACCGGATTATTTAGTGGAGAAGATGGCAGAAAAATATGGGGTACAAGATTTTATAGGGACCAGATATCATGTAGATTCCCAGGGATTATTAACCGGGGAGATCGATCAAATGTGGGACTCCCATAGTAAAGAAGCAGCCATTAAAGAGTTTGAACAAAAATATGAGTTGGACTTACCGAGAAGTTATGCTTATGGGGATACCAACGGTGATATTTCCATGTTGAAGGCGGTAGGAAATCCAACAGCCATTAATCCGGTAAGGGAACTCTTAGTAAATATAAAAAAAGATGAGAGATTAAAAGAAAAAGTACAATTGATCGTAGAACGAAAGGATGTAATATATAAACTGGGTAACGACGTGGAAATTATCAATTAATTTGATTTCTGATAAGTTATGGGAAGCTAAAGGGTGAAAACTATAGATTAAAGAATGATATTGCATTATATTATGAATAAAAGATAAAATAAAATAAAACGTAACGCGGCATAAGCAAGAATACTCCTTAAGCCTCGTTACGTTTATTCTATCAGTAAAAATTATCTTACAAATTTCTTAAATTAATCAGCAAGGGTGTATTCTTCATCCATAATTTCGAAAAGATCGGAAACACCAGTAGTGAGATATACTTCCTTGCTTTTCGTTATTAGTACTGCTTCGACACCTTCCAGGTCATTTACAAAGTCTAAACCATCTTCGAGCCCCATAACAAACATGGCTGTAGAAAGGATATCCCCCTCAAGGGCTGAGTCAGATATGACCGTCACACTGGAAAGTTCATTATCTGTAGGATGACCGGTACTGGGGTCGATAATATGATGATATAACTGATCGTTTTCTATAAAATATCGTTCGTAGTCTCCTGACGACACTACAGACATATCAGAGGAAAACAGCCTACCTACGACGCCGGATTCTCCGATTTCCGGTGTGCTGATTCCAATTCTCCAATCATTGCCGTCCGGGTTTCCACCTAGCACATACACATCTCCGCCGAAATCCACAATGGCATGTTCAACACCATGATTCTTTATTACTTGAACTGCTTGATCAACAGCATAACCTTTTGCTATGCCCCCTAAATCCACAATCATTTCGGGATCTTCAATCCGAGCTTCATAACTATCCTCATTTAGGATTAATTGATTGAGATCAGTGTGGTTAAGAAGTGATCCTATTTCTGCTTCTTCAGGAACCTGCTGATCGTCTCCTCCAATATCCCAAAGCTGAATTAAAGTACCGATTCCGATGTTGAAAGTTCCATCGGTAAGTTCTTTATATTCTTTCCCGAGATCTAGCAGATGGAAAGTTTCGGGGTCTACTGTTACAGAAGATTCTCCGGCTTTTTCATTCAGTTTGGAAATATCACTATCTTCTACGTTTATACTCATTAAATTTTCGATTTCGTTAACTCTTGTAAAAACGGCGTCCATAATATCCTGCCCCTCCTCTTCACTAGGGGCATAAACTGTCACCTGGTTATAAGTACCCAGAGCAAATCTACTTTCTTGAACTAACTGGTAATCTTCTTCTTCGGAACAACCGAATAATAGTAAAAAAGAAACTAGAATACCCAATAGAATAACAGTTCTTTTTACTTTTATATTTTTCATTGTATTCACTCCTTAAAATTAAATCGTTAATTTTCTATTAATCACATTCGAAAAACTAATTTTTGATAAAATAGTCCTTAACATAAAATAGATCCATCTGATTGACAAAACGATGATTCATTAAGCTTGCGGCAACATAAAAGTCTTTGTTGCGATATAGGTTTCGCCCGATGATGTTTGACTCTGTGATAATAATGTAAACCCGTTGCAATGGATAGCCTCTTAAGCAATAGAAGCTTTCAATATCCTGCAAACATTTTTCAACTAAAAGGGAACCATAACCTTTTCCTCGGTACTCCTTAAGAATAGACATCTGAAATATTTCAACCAGTCCGGAATTAATTCCTTCTTTTATTGACCAGGTGATTCCTCCGATGATTTTATCATTAATTGTAGCCACTAAAGATCGATTTGTAAAAATACATGCATCCGCATACTGCTCTGCTAAATCCTGAAAAGATCCATATCGACTTAAATAATCATTTATAAAATAAGATCTTGCACTTTCTGTTGCCGGTTGTATATCGGTCATTAAATAATCCTCCTAAAATCATAAGGCTGGTATAAAAGCTCTTTATAACTCTATCAAATAATAGACAAATAGTCAATCATACGAAGATTAATACAGGGTGAGAGAGCAAAGTGAACTGAAATATCACTTGATTTATTCTGATAATGATGTATAATAATACTTAAATTAGTTTTTTTATACTGAGGAGTGGTGAAGGACATGCAAAAGAAAAAAATAAACAAACTGGTAAAATCCTATGAAGCGATCCACAAAAACGATACAGAACATGGTAATGACATTAAAGGCTACTGGGAATGGAATAAACTGAACAAGAATCGTAATCAACGAATTGATGCATGGAAAAACAGCAGATGATTATCTGCTGTTTTTTTCAGGCATCAATCCTATTTTTCTTTCTAAACACGTATTTGTGTAAATCCCGAAACTATTTTCCGATGAGCATGGTAATATCCATTAATTCCCGTTGTAAGTCCAAGAGTTTATTTTTAATCTTATCATACTCTTTTTCAAGAACAATTTCATCTAAAAATTGATCGGCTTTATCCTCCAGATTCTCAAATTGCTGAAGTACTTCTTGTAACTCCCGCTTAATGACTTCTTTTCTCTCAATAGGTTTAAGCATTTCTCCGGACTCTTCTTTCAGTACGGATTCTTCCACGGTGAAGGAGTAGCCCATTGATGGGATGAGGGATTTGATATTGTATTTTTCTTTGATCAACTCATAAAGACCTCGAGAGTTATCCTCTTCTCCGTGTATTAAAAAAATCTTTTGTGGTTTCTTTTCAAAATGACCAATCCAGTTTATTAGATCATTTTGATCTGCATGGGCGGAAAAACCTTCCACACTATGAATAGATGCCAGGACTGCAATTTCCTCTCCGAGAAGTTTTACGGAATCTACGCCTTCCTGTAAAATTCTTCCTAACGTACCATGGGCTTGGTAACCGACAAAAACCACGGCATTTTTTTCTTTCCATAAATTATGCTTTAAATGGTGTCGGACACGTCCGGCTGTGCACATTCCGCTTGCTGAGATAACAACCTTCGGATAATCCGCTTCATTCAATCTCATGGATTCTTTATGATCTCTGACGTAATGGAGATTTTCAAAATCCAGTGGGTTGTGGCCTTCTAAAATATACTTCCGGGCTTCCTCATCGAAGGCATAGGTATTTTTCTTAAATATCTCAGTAGCAGAGATGGCCATGGGACTATCGATATAGATCGGGATTTTTAAGAATTCTTCAATATTGTCATGTTCTTCATAGTACTTATGGAGTTCATATATTAATTCTTGGGTTCTTCCCACGGCAAAAGATGGGATGATTACAGTGCCATTTTTAGATACGGTATCATTAATGATTTCCATCAACTTTTTCATACGGAACTCTTTGTTTTCATGGATCCGGTTGCCATAGGTGGATTCAACAATCAAATAATCCGCTTCTTTAATAAAATCCGGATCGCGAATGATGGGCTTACCCGAGGTTCCCAAGTCACCGGAGAACACGATCTTTACGGTATCCTCTTGTTCCTTGATCCAAAGTTCTATAATCGATGAACCTAAAATATGACCGGCATCTTTAAATCGTACAGAAATATCATCATTAATATTAATTTTTTGATCATAGAGGACCGGTTCGAAATATCGCAGACTGTTTTCTGCATCCTGTACAGTGTATAAAGGTTCAAGCGTTTTTTTTCCGGAGCGCTTTCTGGATTTATTAAGCCATTTTGTATCAGACTCGTGGATATGACCACTATCCTTAAGCATTATATCCGACAAATCATAAGTTGCATTGGTGCAATAAATTTTTCCATTAAAACCTTCTTTGACAAGTTTAGGAATCCTTCCGCTATGATCGATATGAGCATGACTTAGAAGCATAAAATCTATTTCTTCGGGATTATACTGAAAGGGCTCCCGGTTAAGTTTTTCCAATTCTTCACTCCCTTGGAATAAACCACAATCGATTAACAATTGATAGTTTTTGGTAGTTATTAAAATATTGCTACCGGTCACTACTTTTGCAGCTCCTAAAAATTGTATGTTCATAGTACTCCTCCTCTGATTATATTAGAAATTTATGGTTATAAGTAACCTATACCCAAATATTCCGTAGAATTATCGAACAGAATAAAATTAATTGAAAAATGAAAATTAGACTTCCGTAATTTTTTCATGTAAAATAAAATTAGGAATCCGAATAGGCTTATTTGTTCATTTAGATTTAGAAGGAGGATATTTTTATGATCGGAACAATGGAGATTGCGCTTCGCTTGTTTTTGGCAGCTGTATTGGGAGGGATTATCGGTTTTGAAAGAGAAGTCAGTAATCGTCCCGCAGGATTTCGAACGCATATTTTGGTTACCCTTGGCTCTTGTCTAATTATGATTTTATCCGCCTATGGTTTTCATGGTCTTGGTCCCGATGGATCAGGAGGTGAACCAGCTAGATTAGCTGCTCAAGTCGTAAGTGGAATCGGATTTTTGGGTGCCGGAACCATTCTTCGCGAAGGAACAAATGTACGAGGGCTTACTACCGCAGCAAGTATATGGATTAGTGGGGGAATAGGATTAGCTATTGGCCTTGGTTATTATGCAGCGGCTTCCTTGACAACTTTGCTAGCGCTATTTTCCTTGATGGGTCTCAAGGCGTTAGAAGGAAAGATATATAAACTGAAAAGATACTCGGAAGTTCGCTTTAATGCTTTTGGTCGTCCAGGTTTAGTAGGGGAAATCGGCACGATCTTTGGCAAATACCATATCAGTATAAAAAATATTATCGTGGATCAAAAGAGTTATACCGATGAAGAATATGAAAAGGATTTAGAAATCACTTTTTTTCTAAGAACTCCCCGTAACTTTAAGAGATCCTCTTGTTTTAATGATTTGAAAAATATTCAAGGGATAGAGAAGATTGTTTGGGACGATGAAGAAATTTTCCACAGCAATCTAAAGGAAGGCTCATGAATATTTAGATAATATCCGAATTTTTCTGAATACTGTTTCTGAGTGGTTTTTTTTATGGTATAATTTATAAAAACATAAGAGAATCCCATGGAGGCTAAAATATGGAATATTATA